>JAUVQP010000116.1 GCA_030598075.1 Miltoncostaeaceae bacterium
AGCGAGGTTGACGGCCGTGGGACGAGCGACGCGAAGGGCGCGCACCGCACGGCCGACCTCCCGGCGAGCCGCGTCGAGATCGTGGTGCCGGGCAGCGGCGCGCTGAGCGGCGAGCGCGACGCCCATCGCTCCGGCGACGCCGATGACCGGCGCCCCCCGGACCGCCAGGCGGGCGATCGCGTCGACGACCTCGGGCCACTCCGTCAGGCGGACGTGGACGATCTCGCTGGGAAGGAGCGTCTGATCGAGCAGGGTCACGGCACCGTCGTCCAGGCGGATGATGAACTCCGGCGCGAGGCCGGACGCCGAGAGCTCAGAGGTGCTCATGCGGGACCGGCCCCCCTACCCCCTGTCGGCGGCGCGGCCGAATGGCGAGGTCGCGAGCCGGCTCTTCAGGGACTCGATGATCTCGACCGGACCGGGGTCGACGTCTCGGAGCAGCGCCATGTACAGAGCGGTGTAGTCGCCGAGGAGAACGAGGTCCAGCGCCCGCGCCAGCGGCGTGCCGCCCTCGGGGCTGATCGTGAGCACCCCCGCGACGCTGTCGCGAATGAGCTCGCCGGTGAGCTCGAAGCGGCGCTGCACCTGTCGGTGCTGGCGGGTGTCCGTGAGGCCGACCACCTTGAGCAACGGGCCCAGGCCCCCCATCCCCTGAAAGCCGACGATCTCGTTGTGATCGACCTCGGGGAGCTCACCCCAAAAAGCCGGGACCTCGACGTTCTCGTTGATCTGCGTCTTCCAGCGCCGCGCCACGGCCGCCGAGACCTCGGATCCCCAGATGAGGGGCACGAAGCCGTGAAGCTCGCGGGCCAGTTGCTTGGCGGGGTTCTCGGTGGTCCGGACCTCGGGGCGCAACGCCTTCACGCCGGCGGCGACGATCCGCTGAGCCTCGTCGAGATCGGGGTCGGAGTCGGCGATGACGCCCATTCGCTGGAGGATCACGACCACCGGCGGAAGCATGCGGAGCAGCGCGGCGCGAGGCTGGAGGCCGCGGGGCACCGGGACCACGGGGATGCCCTGGTTCGCGTACTCGCCGGCGATCTTCCCCCCGCTGCTGATGCCGACGACGAGCGATCGGCGCTCGGTCGCCTCGAGGGTGCAGGTGAGCGTCTCCTCGGTTGTGCCGGAGTAGCTGCTGACGATGACCAGAGTGTGCTCGCCGACCCACCCCGGAAGGTAGTAGTCGCGCACCACCGCGAACGGCTTCAGGAACCGCTCGTTGAGGGCGCTCGCCACGATGTCCCCGGCGATCGCGGACCCGCCCATGCCGCACAGGACGGCGTTCCGAACCTCCTCCGCCGGGAAGGTGATGGCGACGTCGCCCGCGGCCGCACGCGACTCTCGGATCGCCGTGGCCGAGCCGTCCATGCTTCGAAGGAGGGCCTGCCCGTCGAGGGCGAGCGCCTCCTGCGAGTCGAGATTAGACATGTGGCCTCCCGGTCGGCACGGTCGCTGGACCCTCGATGTGCTGCCCCGCGGCGATGACCGCGCCGTCGCCGACCACGACGAGACCCGCCAGGATAGCGCCTTCCCCCACCCGCACATCGGTGCCGAGCACCGACCCGGTCACGTGGGCGCCGCGCTCCACGCGCGACCGATCGCCGATGACCGCTCGCTCGACGACGGCGCAGGCCGCCACCGAACACCCGGCACCGGCGCTGACCGGGCCCACGACCTGCGCCAACGGATCGATCGTCGCCCCCGCGCCGACATAGATGGGACCCGCCGGCGCATCGGTGCTGAGCGCGCCGGTGAGCACATCGAGGTTGGCATCGAGGTACGACGCGGGCGTGCCGATGTCGCGCCAGTAGGCGTCGCTCGGAAACCCGAAGAGTCGACGATCGTCGACGATCAGCGGAAAGGTCTCGCGCTCGATGGAGACCTTCGTCCCGGCCGGGATGCGATCGAGCGTCCGGCGCTCGAGCACGTATGTGCCCGCGTTGATCAAGCAGGGCTCCCCGGGACGGAGCTCGTCGGGGGACGGCTTCTCGACGAACTCCTCGACCGAGCGGTCTCCGCGCAGGCGGACCAGACCGTACGCCGACGGGTCCTCCACCGGCGTGAGCGCGATCGTGCCCTCCGCCCCGGACTCGTCGTGTTGAGCCATCAAGGCGGTCAGGTCGAGGTCCGTGAGGATGTCCCCGTTGACGACCAGGATGCGATCCGCATGGATGAGGTGCGACGCGTTTCGCACAGCGCCCGCGGTGCCCAACGGGTCCGGGTCGACCACGTAGCGGAGAACGACCCCGTGCCCCCGCCCGTCCCCGAAGTGATCGCGGAGCGCGTTGGGACGGTACCCGCAGCTGAAGATGACGTCGACCACTCCGTGGCGCCGCAGGTGGTCGAGCTGATGGGCGACGAAGGGCCGGTCGACGAGCGGCATCATGGGCTTCGGTCGCGTGTCCGTGAGCGGGCGGAGCCGACGGCCCTCGCCCCCGACGAGGACCACCGCCTGAATGGACGAGGAGAGTTTCGGGGGCGAATCGCTCACGTGGGGCGAACCGAGTCGGGGAGGCGGCCGATGCCCTCGAACACGAAGCCGGCCTCCAGCATCGACCGCGGGTCGAGCGCGTTCCGGCCGTCGATGAGCACCGGGGTCGCCATCGTGCCGCGCAGCGCCCGCCAGTCGAGGCCGACGATCGACGGCCACTCGGTGACGAGGACGGCCGCGTCCGCACCCTCCAGAGCCCCCGAGGCAGAAGCACAGAGCCGAACCGCGGCGAGGCGGTCGCCGAGATCGGCGACGACAGGATCGTAAGCCGTGACGTCGGACCCCTCGGCGAGGAGGCGCCCCGCCAGCACGAGGCTCGACGCCTCGCGCATGTCGTCCGTTCCCGGCTTGAAGGCGAGGCCGAGCAGGGCCACCCGGCGCCCCTCGAGGCTGCCGAGGTGCTTCTTGAGCTTGTTGATCACCCGCCGCTTCTGGAGCTCGTTGACCTCGATGACCGAGGTGAGCAGTTGGAAGTGGTAACCGGAGTTGCCGGCGAGCTGCTTGAGGGCGGCGACATCCTTCGGAAAGCAACTGCCGCCGAAGCCCACGCCGGCGTGCAGGAACGCGGGTCCGATGCGCTTGTCGAGGCCCATGCCCTCCGCGACGACGGCGACGTCCGCGCCGACCTCCTCGCAGACGTTGGCGATCTCGTTGATGAAGCTGATCTTGGTGGCGAGGAACGCATTGGAGGCGTACTTGACCATCTCCGCGCTGGGCACCGAGGTGCGCATGACCGGGGCGCCGAGCGGCGCGTAGAGCGCCGCCAGCCGATCGCCGTCCTCGGCGGAGAAGTCGCCGACGACGACGCGGTCGGGATTGAGGAAGTCGGCGATGGCCGCCCCCTCCTTCAGGAACTCGGGATTGCTGCAGTAGCCGACCCGACCGAGCCCCCGCGCATCGAGCTCGGCACGCACGCGCTCGCCCGTGCCCACCGGGACGGTGCTCTTCATGACGAGGAGGTGGCGAGCGTCGGCACCGCTCGCCTCGAGCTCATCGAGGACCCTCATGACGCGCGAGAGGTCGGCGTCGCCCGAGTACGTCGGGGGAGTGTCGACCGCTACGAACAGGATGTCGGATCGCTCGAGCATGCGATCCAGCGAGAGCGTGTACTCCAGCCGGTCGCGGTGCTCGGCCATCAGCGCCTCGAGACCGGGCTCGTAGATGGGGACATCGCCACGGTTGAGAGCCTCGACCTTGGACGTATCGATGTCGCGCAGGACCACGCGGTTGCCGAGCGAGGCGAGGCAGACACCCGTGACCAGGCCCACGTAGCCCGCGCCGATGACGCCGACGCGCCCTCCGGACGACTCGCCGCCCTCCGACGCTCCCGCGGGAGCGTCGCTCACGGAGTGGAGGCGTCGAGCTCGACCGCGATCTCCACGGGCCGCGCGTTGCCCTTGAGCTTTGCCCGGCCGACGGGACGGCTCGACTTGGCGATCTCCTGCATGGTTTCCGGGGAGAGCGCGTAGTCCAGGGTGTTGCTGATCCAGTAGGTCACGCCATCCGTCCTCCACGCGAGGCGCATCAGATTGCGGCCGTCATAGTACGTGAAGTACTCGCGGCCCCCGGTCTTGATGACCCCCGTGCGACCCTCCAGAACTGCCGGGTTCTTGAGGCTCGTCATGCTGAAACCCCAATACTTGTGGTAGCCGGCCTCGAACACGACCTTGGCCGCCGGCGCACCCTTGCCCTTGCCGGTCTTGATGCGGTACGCGCGAACGCGTCGAACGCGGGAGCCGTCAGCGACCTTCAGGGGGATCATCACCTTGACCCCGACGGCCTTCTGGACCCGCTTCAGCACGGGCACGAGGCTGAGGGTCGGCATGACCTCGGGCACCTTCTTCGGCGGCGGGGGCGGCGGGGGCGCGAGCGCCCCGCTGAAGTCGGTGCCCACGACGACCACCACGTCACTGCCCCCCGCGTCCGCGGCTTGCACCTGAGCGATGCTGGCGTTGCTGCTGACGATGCTCTGGAGAGCCTTTCCGGCAGGCCGCTTGCCGGCGCGGTAGAAGACGGCGCTCTGCCGGTAGGAGAAGTCGTCGGCGTTGCCCCCAAGCCGCGCGTCGTAGCCCTTGTCGCGCAGGAGCGCGGCCATCTCGCCGGCCACCAGCGGGCGACCCGAGCCGTTCAGGACGCTGACCACGACTCGTCCCGGCACGACCTTCTGCCCCGAGTCTCCGCTCCCTGAGCCCGCGATGAAGTCCGGCTCCTTCCACGCTGCGACGGCCTGCGCGATCTCGGCGGGCTGTGCGACGACGACGGAAGCGCCGCCTCGCATCGTCGGGGAACCGCCGACCGACACCCGGGCGATACGGTCCTTCTCGGTCGTCAGAGCGAGCTCGAGCAGCGAGAGGAAACGCGGCACGTCGTCGATGCTCGTCTCGATGTTCTTCGCGAAGATCTTGCGAAAGCTGGTCAGCTTGGTCAGGCTGCCGAGTTGTTTGGTCTGCCGCTTGAGGTCGGAGAGGAACTGCTGCTGGCGCGCGATGCGGGCGAAGTCGGAGTCCGTGTGCCGGTACCGCACGTAGTCGAGCGCGTTGACGCCGTCGAGCCTCTGGTAGCCCGGCTCCAGGTCGATGGCGTCATAGGACTCACCCGGACCGCTGTTGTCGTTGAAATAGCGCCGGTCGAC
>JAUVQP010000086.1 GCA_030598075.1 Miltoncostaeaceae bacterium
TCGAGGCTCGATTCGACCACATCCCGGGCGAACGCGATCTCGTCGGGGCCGAACAGCAGGTGCATGTGATGGCCGGCGACCCGGGCGCGAAGCCACGCTGCGCCCTCCTCATCTGCGGGCGGATCGATCAGGGCCACGTGAACCCCCTCCGGAATCGCCACGCCGGGCAGGGCGGACAGATCGATCAGGGCCACGACGGCGCCACGTCGGGCGGCCTCGCCCAGCGCCCGGCTGTCGCCCCCCCGCGGGACGACCACGCCCTCGGCCCCGAGCCGGTCGGGGCGAAGTACCGTATCGAGGGCCCGGGCGCGCCGTCCGACATCGGCGACGAGGCCCACGACCCCGCGATCGGCGCCAGCCAGTGCGGCCAGGGTCGGAAGACCGGAGCCCAAGCCGCGACGATCGTTGATCGTCGCGGGCCGCGCGGTGGGGAGCGGAGCCGGCGGCGCGTCCGGAAGGCCCGTCGCGATGAGCGCGCGGAGCGAGGGGCCGGAGGCGATCTTCACCCGGCTGTCGCCGTCCGCGCGGGCGTCGCGGAGGGCCTCGAGCCGCGTGAGCTCGACCCGCGGACCGACGGTGTCCTGCCATCGATCGACGCCGAGGCTGACGACCGCGTCGTAGCGCTCGCCCACCTCGAGCTCGGCCGCCCGTCGGCCCCAGCGAAACGCGATCGCTCGCGTGTGCGCGCCTCCGGCGCGGAGGCGCATCCGCACGTGCTCGCCCTTGCCCACGAGGTCCCATCCGTCGAGCTGGGCCGCGGGAACGGCGAAGGCCGGTTGCGGGTTCCCGCGGCCGAACGGCGCAAGGCGCTCCACCGCCTCGGCGTTGGGCAGGGTGAGGTCTCGGACGCCGACGACCGCATCGACCTCGCGAACGCGGGCTCTCTCGATCGCTGACCGAATTCCCGCCGCGGCTTCGACGAGTCGGTCGCGAAAGGCGCCGACCCGCTCGGCCGGAAGCTCCAAGCCGACCGCTCCGGCGTGCCCGCCCCAGCGCGTCAGGTCCTCGCTCGCGTCGCCGACGAGCGCGTGCAGATCGACCCCCGGCAGGCTGCGCCCGGACCCCTTCGCGCGCTCACCGTCCCGCGTGAGGACGATCGCCGGCCGCTCGAAGCGGTCCACAAGCCGGGAGGCGACGATGCCCACAACGCCCTCATGCCATCCGTCGCCCGCCACGACGAGGGCGGCGGCGGCGCGACGATCGGGGGGCTCCGCCTCGACGATGGCGACCGCCTCCGCGACGATGCGCCGCTCGACCTCCCGACGTTCCTCGTTCAGACCCCAGAGCCGCCGCGCGATGGGCATCGCCACCTCGCGGTCGTCCGCCAGGAGGAGCCCGAGAGCCTCGTCGGCGTGGGCGAGCCGGCCCGCGGCATTGATCGCGGGGCCGAGCGTGAACCCCAGACCCCGGGCGGTCATCGCGCGTGGGTCCGAGCCGGCCGCCGCCGCGAGGGCGGCGAGCCCCGGCCGGGGCTCGCCACGGATCGCGGCGAGCCCCCGGGCCACAAGGCGCCGGTTCTCCCCCACGAGGGGCACTGCGTCGGCCACCGTGGCGAGCGCGACAAGGTCGATCCCATCCTCGTCCGGCGGGACCAACCGGCCGTCGCCACCGCGCGCGGCCAGCGCTCGAACCACCGCGAAGACCACCCCCGCGGCGGCCGGAAGGTCATCCCGAGGCGGGCCGAGGGCCGGGTTCACGAGGATGCCGGGCGGGCGACGTCCGCCGGCGAGATGGTGATCGCAGACGATGACGTCCATGCCGAGATCCGTGGCCAGCGTGAGCTCGCTGACGGCCGTGGTCCCGCAATCGACGCACACCAGAAGGTCGCACCCCTCATCGGCCAGCCGTTCGACGGTTCCGGCCGCGACCCCGTACCCCTCCTCGAACCGCGATGGCAGAAAGGTACGTACGGCGGCCCCGCGAGCGCGCAGCGCCCTGGCCAGCAGCACGGTCGACACCACGCCGTCGCAGTCGTAGTCCCCGTGAACGGCGATCCGCTCGTTGCGCGCGAGCGCGCGCTCCAGGCGTGCCGCGGCCTCGGCGGCTCCGGCGGTCTCCTCCGGGGGCCGAAGCGGGCCGTCGGCGGCGAGAAAGGCCTCCGCCTCGGCGGGATCGGTATGCCCGCGCCGGACGAGGGTCCACGCGACGGGCTCCGGGACATCGAGCGCGTCTCTGATGTGCGCGACGTCGGCGTATGCGACGCGCGAAGCCCGCCAGGCCATGCGCGAGGCGGGCATCACCAGCGCCCGGAGCGCAGTATCCCCACGGCGAGCCACAGGGCGACGACAACACCGGCCAAGAACGTGGGCACGACGAGGAGAGGGATCCCGACAAGATCGGGACCGGGGTCGACGCCCGCGGCGAAGATCGCCGACCCGAGCAGGAGGGCCGTGGCGACCAGGGCGAGCGTGAGCCGGTTCGCGGCGCCCTGCGTACGGTCGATGGAATCGCGGAGGTCGATCTGCCGGATCCTGACCTCGACCTCGCCGTCCTTGAACGCGTCGAGCAGATCCGACACCTGGAACGGGTAGTCGAGGATCGCCTCGGAGTAGCGCCCGAGGTTGTCGCCCACCCGCTCGACCAGTCGTTCCGGAGAGAAGCGCTGCGCCGCGATGCGCCGGGCGTAGGGCTGCGCCACCTCGAAGACGTTGAGCTCGGGGTCGATCTCCGCCGCGACCCCCGCCAACGTGGCGAGCGTCTTGTCGAGCAGAACCCAGCGTGTCGGAAGGGTGAGGTCGAGTCGATAGATCGCCTGGAAGAGGTCGCGCAACACCTGGCGGGCGTCCAGCTCCCCGAGCGAGGACGAGGAGTAGCGCTGCAGGACGACGCCCAGATGGTCCGCCAGCTCGTCCTCCATCTCGCGCGGAAAACGCACTCCGAGTGCCCTCAGATGGCGCGCGATGCGCTCCACGTCGTGCGTCACGACGTCCGCCAGCAGCCGCACCGCGGCCTCCCGATCCCGCGAGGAAAGCGAGCCCGTCATCCCGAAGTCGACCAGGCCGAGGGCGTCCGGACCGCGCACGAGGATGTTCGCCGGGTGGGGATCGGCGTGGAAGAAACCGTGGACGAAGAGCATCTCCATCCACGTCTCGGTGATGCGGCGCGCGAGGGAGCGCCGATCCTCGACCGGCATCTCGTCCAGCCGAACGTGCGCCAGAGGCTCCCCCGAGACGCGGCTCATGACCAGCACGCGGCTCGTCGTGTACCTCCAGTAGACGCTGGGCACCTCCACGCGATCGTCACGGGCGAAGTTCTGGCGGAAAAGCTCCGCGTTGCGGGCCTCGATCTCGTAGTCCAGCTCTCGCCGCACGGTTCGCTTGAACTCGTCCACCACCTCCACGAGGTCGATGAACTGCAGCCGCTCCACGCGGTCCTTGGCGACGGCGGCGACCTGATAGAGCAGCGCGATGTCCGCGTTGATCTGGCGCTCCGCATCCGGCCGCTGGACCTTGACCACGACCTCGTCGCCCCCGGGGAGGCGCGCTGCGTGAACCTGACCGATGGAGGCCGCGGCCATCGGCACCGGGTCCAGCTCGGCGAAGACGCGGTCGGGGTGAAGCCCCAGATCCTCCTCGATGACCTCCTGGATGCGCGAGAACGCCTCCGGGTGGGCCTGATCCTGCAGACCGCGCAGCTCGGCCACGATGTCCGCCGGCACCATGTCGGGGCGCATGGAGAGGAGCTGGCCGAACTTGACGAAGGTGGGCCCAAGCTCATCGAGCATGGCGCGGATCCGCTCGCCCCGGGAACGGCCCGCTCTCTCGCCGCCGGACTCGGGGGCGTCCTTGCGCCCAAACGCATAGCCGAAGCCGTGGCGGGCCGCGACCTGCGCAATCTCGCCGACGCGTGCCAGATCCCGACGCCGATCAGCTCGCGCCATGGCGCCAGGCTACCAGGGGAGCGTGATGCTCCCCCGGTGCCGAGCGCTCACGCGGCCGTCAGGAGACGCGGTACGTCCCGCTGACCATGAAGGGGCCTTGCGAGGCGGCTGAGACCACGATCGTGAAGCCGTCGGCGGAGGGCTCGAATCCGCTCCGCGACATGACCTTGAGGTCGTCCGGCTCGCAGTTCACGATGCCCTGCGCCGTGAGTCCGATGTCCGCGGCGCGGGGTGCGGTATCGCGGGCTACGGGGAACGTGATCCCCACAAGCGCCCGATAGCCGGCGGCGCTGGCGACCCCACCGAGCGCGAAGCGCCCCACGACGTCCGTCATCTCGGAAACCTCCGCCCGAGGCTGATCGGAGTCGGTCTCGTCGTCCCACCACGCCGTCGCGGGCGCGGCCGGGGCATCGAGGGCCGCCTCGGACACCTCCGTGGGGGGGGGCACCGGCGCCGGAGCCGGGGCGACGGCATTCCAGGGCTCGGCCCCCGTCGCGGGGGTCTCGAACTCCATCGGCTCCGCGTCCGCCCAACCGCCGGCGGGGTCGAACACCAGCTCCGTCGCAGGCACGGCGACGCTGTCGGGCGCCGGCGCCTCGTTCGGCAGAGACCCGACGACGAACGCGGGGTCGGCCGACGGAGGCGGCGCGATGTCGACCGGGATCGCGGGGGCGGCGGGAATCGGCTCCGCGTCCGTCCAACCGCCGGCGGGGTGGAACACCGGCTCCGCCGCCGGCGCGGCGACGCTGTCGGGCGCCGGCGCCTCGTTCGGCAGAGACCCGACGACGAACGCGGGGTCGGCCGACGGAGGCGGCGCGATGTCGACCGGGATCGCGGGGGCGGCGGGAATCGGCTCCGCGGGGGCTGGCGGCGGCGGGGCTGGTACCGTCCCCTGGGGGGCCCACTCCGGCGCGGCGACGGGCGGCGCGACGGGAGCCGCGGGCGCATACCCCTCCGCGAGCGCGGGGGCGTCACCCTGTCCGTTCGGAGACAGCCAGCCCGCTTCGGTGTCACCCGGGGTGGGCCAGCCCGGAGCGTCGATCGGCGCGGCGACGGGCGGCGCGGGTTGCGCACGGACCTCGGTGCCCTGTGCGGGTGCGGGGAGCACAGCCGCCTCCGGCGGCTGTGCCGCGGGCGGCGGCGGAGGAGGGACGACCGCGGCAGGTGCCTGCGCGGCCGCGGTCTCGTCGATCGCCACGGCGAGCGGCATGGGCGCCGCCACCGGCGCCGGTGCCGGTGCCTCCGGCGGTCTCTTGGTGGGGCGCAGCTTCGACAGGATCCCGACGCCGCCCGCGCTGGGCGTCAACCCCTTGCGCCGGTTGATCACCAGAAACAGGAGCAGCAGCAGGGCGACGAGGGCCAACACCAGCTGAATGGTCATAACGCGCCTTCCTCGAAGCGGCCACCCCCCGGACCGCACCGGGAAGCTCTAGGTACTTCATCGGCGATCCGCGGCCAAGTGTGAAGCGTTCCGGGACGGCCGTCCCCCCGCCCCCCCTCGGCGCGCTCGCGGCCGAGGTTCGACACCCCCGATCGACAGCCCCCTCCGCCCGCTGACGAGAACCCGTCAGCGCCGCCTCTTTCGCTGCACCTGGGTGTGCCGCCGGCGGCGCGTGCCGCCCCCCCGGCGACGCGGACCCGCGTCCGGCGACGGCTCGCCCTCACGGCTCGACTCTGTGCCGTCGTCCTCGTCGGGCTCTATGCCCAGACCCTCCTCGTCGTCGAGGGGGGTCGTCTCGTCGGCATCCTCCCCGTCGACGTCCGGCGCGTCGCCGACGTCCTCGACGGGTTGGCGCTCGTCATCGTCCACGCCTCCCCCGTCCTGCGCGTCCACGCTCTCGTCCGCCGCCTCCAGAAGCGGCTCGGGCTCGTCGTCGTCTTCGGTGCGAAGGGCGGCCTCGGCCCGCTCGAGCACGGCGAGGTCGACCACGTCCGAGTCTCCGGCGATCGCCGCCTGGCGCTTGCGAGAGCGAGCGCGGCGGCGCTTCTGCCTCGGTTCGCGCTCCTTCCACAGCGCCGCCAGGGGCGCAGCAATCACGATCGACGAGATGCCACCGGCGAAGATGCCCACGAGCAGGGCGAATGCGAAGTCCCTGAGGGTATCTCCGCCGAAGAAGAAGAGTGCGAGGATCGGCAGGATCGTGGTCGCCGTGGTGATGATCGACCGGTTGAGGACCTCGTGGATGGAGCGGTTCACAACGTCGCGGTACGGCGCGTTACGCATGAGCGGGACGTTCTCGCGTATGCGGTCGAAGACGATCACCACGTCGTAGAGCGAGTACCCGAGAACCGTCAAGAGGGCCGCGACGGTCGCGCTGGTGAACTCCCTGCCGGACACGGAGTAGATGCCCAGGGAGAGGAGCACGTCCTGCACCACCGACAGGAGCGCCGGCAGGGCGAGCTTGTACTCGAACCGGAAGCTGAGGTAGACGACCATCGCCAGGAAGCTGACCCCGATGGCGTAAATGGCGTTCCGCACGACCTGCTTGCCGAACGTGGGCCCGACGAGGTCGACGGTGTACGTCGCCTCGTCCACCGTGAACTCGTCGTTCAGCGTGCGGCGCAGGTCCTGGAGTTGGTCCGGCGTGAGGGTCTCGGTCTGGATCTGGAAGCCGCTGACGCTCCGGCCGTCGACGTCCTCCGTCGTGGCCTGGATCTTCGCGTTCTCGATCCCGAGATCCGTCAACACCGCGCGCACGCCGTCCTCGCTGGCCGGCTGCTCGAAGGTGGCCACGACGCGCGTGCCGCTCTCGAAGTCGAGCCCCAGGTTGAGCCCGTTGACGGCGATCCATCCGAGACCGAAGAGCACCGGAATGAAGCTGAGGGCCAGCCACAGCTTCCACTTGCCGACGAAGTCCATCTTCCAGCGCGGCTCGCGCTGATTGAGGCCCATCCAGCGGTCGTCGCGCAGGAACCGCGTCTCGGCGAGAACGCCGAACATGGCACGCGTGGCCACCAGGACCGTGAACAGCGACAGGAGCACGCCGATGAACAGCGTGAGGGCGAATCCCTTGACGCCCGCCGTCGCGAACATGAAGAGGATGGCCGCCGTCACGAGGGTGATGACGTTGGCGTCGATGATCGCCGA
>JAUVQP010000134.1 GCA_030598075.1 Miltoncostaeaceae bacterium
CCGGCTCGTCCGCCTCGATGCGCTCGTTGACCATCCGCTCGATCCGCGCCAGCGCCTCCGGCGAGATCCTTCCGCGGTAGTTGAAGTCGAACCGGAGCTTGTCCGGTCCGACATACGACCCCGCTTGGCGGACGCCCTCGCCGAGCTCGCGGCGCAGCGCCCAGTTGAGAATGTGGGTGGCCGTGTGGTTCGCCTGGGTGGCCCGCCGACGCGCCCGGTCGACCGCGGCGACGACGGCGTCGCCCGCGTCCGGCCGGGCGTCGCCGGCGCCGAGAACCAGGACCTGATCGTCCCCGACCCTGATGACGTCGACGACGGGAGCGCTGCCGGACGGGCCGGTCATCTCGCCCACGTCGGAGATTTGCCCCCCGCCCTGCGCGTAGAAGGGCGATCTGTCGAGGGTCACCAGGGTTGCCCCGCGATCGTCGCGATCGACCGCCGTGATCGTGGCGTCGACCCGCAGCCGGTCGTAGCCTACGAACTCCGTCGAGGGGGAGGACGCCGCGATCGCCGCCACGCGCTCTGCGACGGCACGATCCACAGCGTCGCCGGCCTCGACGCGCCGCGATCGCTCGCGCTGCCCGGCCATCTCGCGCTCGAAGCCGTCGACATCGACCCAGAGCCCCGCGTCCCGGGCGGCCTCGAGCGTGAGGTCCACCGGAAAGCCGAAGGTGTCGTGCAGTCGGAAGGCGTCCGCCCCGCTCACGCGTCCGGCGGCCCGCGAGCCCTCGATGACCTCCTCGAGCAGTCGCCGGCCCTGCTCCAACGTGCGCGCGAACTGCTCCGCCTCGTCGCCGACGACGTCCCGGACCTCGGTGGCCCGCCGGCCCAGCTCGGGGTAGGCGTCGGACCAGCCGTCGATCACCGGAGCGGACAGGCCGGGCAGCTCGTCCGCGCCGATACCCAGGTGGGCCGCCTCCGCGACCGCGCGCCGGATGATGCGCCGAAGCACGTAGTCGCGCCCCTCGTTGCCCGGCCTCACGCCGTCGGCGGTCAGGAAGGTCATGGCGCGACCGTGGTCGGCCAGCACTCGGAAGGCGCGGTCATCGCGCTCGGCCCGCCCGTAGCGACGCTCGCTCCGGCTCTCGGCCCACCGAATGAGCGGCTGGAAGCCGTCGGTGTCGAACACCGAGGGTTTCTCCGGAAGGATCGCGGCGATGCGCTCCAGCCCGGCGCCCGTGTCGATGTTCTGCGCCGGCAGCGGCTCGAGGCCGCCGGCAGCAGACCGGTCGTATTGCATGAAGACCAGGTTCCAGAACTCGAGATAGCGGTCCCCGCCGACGACGGGCCCGCCCTCTGGCCCGAAGGCGGGCCCCCGGTCCAGGTAGAGCTCCGTGTTCGGCCCACACGGTCCGGTCGGTCCGGCCTTCCAGAAGTTCTCCGACTCGCCCAACGCCTGGATGCGCCCTGCTGGCACGCCGACGTCGCGCCAGTGCTGCACGGCCTCGTCGTCGGCCGGCACGCCGTCCATCCCCTCGAAGACGGTGATCCAGATCCGCTCCGGGTCCAGGCCGAACACCTCGGTGGACAACTCCCAGGCGAAGCGAATCGCCTCGCGCTTGAAGTAGTCGCCGATCGAGAAGTTGCCGAGCATCTCGAAGAACGTCAGGTGGCGCGCGGTCCGACCGACCTCGTCGAGGTCGACGGTCCGAAAGCACTTCTGCACGCTGGTCATGCGCGGCGCCGGAGGTTCCGCCGACCCCAGGAAGAACGGCTTCAGGGGCTGCATCCCCGCGACGGTGAGCAGCAGCGTGGGATCGTCCTCGTGCGGAACGAGCGGTGCGGACGGGAGCATCAGGTGGTCGCGCTCCTCAAAGAACCCCAGGAACGCGCGGCGAATCTCACTCGTGCTCATCGAACGGCTCATTTTACAGTCGGCGAGAGGTGACCCCGCGGGCGCTCGGCGCCGGTCAGCCGCTCCGGCGCTCGGCGACGTCGAAGGACCAGAGCTCCGAGGTCATGGCGAGCGGCGGACGGGACCCGCTCTCGGCGTGGCCGCGCCGGAAAGCGTCACTCTCGACCCACGACCGGAAATCGTCGTCAGATCGCCACCACGTGACCACGAGATAGGTGGTCCGCTCGTCGGTGGGGCGCAGCAGCTGGAAGCCCTCGAAGCCCTCCATGCCCTCGACCTCGCCCGCGCGCGACGCGAAACGGCTCTCCAGCTCCTCGGCGTCGTCGGGCGCGACATCGATCGCGTTGACGCGGACGACGCTCATGACGCGCCCTCGGCGCCGCGGCCGGCGGCGGTGGCGAGCCGCCGCGCCATGCGTTCCTCGTAGTCGGCCGCCGCAGCGCGGCCGGCCTCCAAGGCCTCGGCCCCGGCGGCGGACATGCGGTCGACCTCGCGCCGCGCGACGGCGGGCCACCCGCGTGGATCGGGGCCCGCCTGGAAACAAAACCAGCCGGCGAGTCCGCCGAGCGCGGCCAGTAGGAGCCAGCGCATCATCTCCTCCTCGGGCGGGGCACTAGTAAGGGCTCGCGTGGCGGATCGCGGAAGGCGCCGCCGCGGGTTGTCGCCTGCCGTCGGCGGCTGCCTCCGCCTCGGCAGCCTGGCCCGCCGCCCGTTCGGCCGCCTCGCGCGCCCTCGACGCGGCCGCGGCCGCGTCGTCCGCAGCGTCCGCCGCCCTGCGCGCGCGATATGTGCGAAGCGCCTCCCGCACGCCCTCCATGGCGCCGCCGAGCTTGCGGACGGGGGTCGTCAGAGCCGATGTCACGGTCGTCACCGCGGCCTCGGCGCCCTTGGTGGTGTTGACCGCGGTCACCATGATCTCGTCCACGCGGTCGATCTCGCGGTTGACGCCATCCATCGTCGTCTGCGCCTTGGTGAGAATGGGCACCATCTCGTCCGCGATGCTCCGCAGAGCGCTCCCAAGCCGCTCGAACACACCGGCCATGCGGAAGAACAGGTAGGCCACGGCTAGCCCGCTCACGATCAAGAAGATCGAGAGCGCGAGCTTGAGAAGATCGTCGAAGTCCACTCCTACCCCCCAACGGGTTCGTGCACGGGCGGCGCGATAGTACCTGCCGCGACAAGGCGTCCGTCACGATAGAGCGCGGCGGTCTGGCCCGGCGCCACCGCGTCGACCGGGTTGAGCAGGTCCACGCGGAGCGCGTCCTCGCCGAGCGGACGCGCCCGGCCACGCGCCGGTGCGCCCCGATATCGCAGTCGAACCTCGAGCGGTTCGTCGTCGATCGGCTCGTGGAGCGTGCTCGGCCGGAGCACGATCGAGGGCACCGTCAGCTCCCCCTTCGGGCCCACCGTCACGGTGTTCGTGGACGCGTCCGTGCCGAGGACGAACAGCGGTTCCGGGGAGGCGACGCTGAGGCCGCGCCGCTGGCCCACGGTGTAGCGCCAGTATCCGCCATGCGTGCCCAGACGCCGCCCGGCGCGGTCGACGATGGGACCCTTCCTCGGCACGAGGCCGGCGTTCCGCTCGAGAAACGGTCGGTACCCGCCCTCGCCCACGAAGCAGACCTCCTGGCTCTCTACCGCGTCGGCGGCGGGCAGCCCCGCCGCACGCGCCGCGGCGCGCACCCGATCCTTGGTCAGGTCGCCCAGCGGGAAAATGAGCCGATCGCGGAAGGCGCGATCGAGACGCGCGAGCATGTAGCTCTGGTCCTTCGCCCCGGCGGCAGCCCGGGCGACGGTCGCCCGACCGTCGCTGCCGCGCGCGATGCGGGCGTAGTGGCCGGTCGCCAGCCAGCGCGCGCCGAGGAGCGCGGCGGCCTCGCGGAGAACCTGAAAGCGAACCTCGCCGTTGCAGGTCACGCAGGGATTCGGCGTCACGCCGGCACGGTAGCCCTCGATGAAGTCCTCGACGACGCCGCGGCGGAAACGCTCGACGGCGTCGATCGTGAGGTGCGGAATCCCCAGCGCGTGGGCACTCGCGCGCGCGAGGCGGACGGTCTCGGGCGAGCAGCACGATCGCTGAGCGGCCGCGGCGGCCGGATCGTGCCAAAGCCGCATCGTCACCCCGATCACCTCCTTGCCGGCGTCGCGCAGGAGCATGGCGGCCACCGCGCTGTCGACACCGCCGCTCATGGCCACCGCCACCCGATCCGCCGAGAGGGGGATGCCCACCTGGCCGAGGCGCTCCGAGAACCACGCCTCGAAGGTCCGCGCAACGGCGTCCTCGACCAACTCCGGGCCGTGGCGCCGGTCCTCGTCGAGGCCGCCGAGAGCTCGATCGAGTCCCGCGCCCGAGAGTCGAAGCCCGGCACGGACGCTCGCGCCGGTCAGGCTCTCGCAAGCCGCACTCGCCGAGGCGAGCGTCGCGCCGCAGCCGAAGGCCAGGAAGCGCGCTTCGCGCACGCGCCCGCGGGACACGGCCAGCTGGATGCGAACGACGTCTCCGCAGGTCGCGGCGCCGGACTCGCCGACGGCGTCGGCGCCGGCAAGCAAGCCTCCGCCGACGGGGTCCGCCAAGTGGCGCATGGCCTCCTGGGGGTACGGCGGCATCGCGCGAGGCTAGCACGGCCCCCGCGCCATACCGGGGCGCCACAACCCCCTACGGTGCGTCGCCG
>JAUVQP010000047.1 GCA_030598075.1 Miltoncostaeaceae bacterium
CTCCGAGAGCCGCGAGTTGGGCGACTACTTCGAGCAGGTGGCGGCGCTGACCGACGCCAAGTCCGCCGCCAACTGGGTGCGCGGCGAGCTTCGGGCTCAGTTGCGCCCGAGGGGCGAGGAGCCCTGGGAGAGCGACGTCACCCCGGAGCGCCTTGCCGCGCTGCTCGGCCTGCTGTCGAGCCGCGCCGTGAACGTCCCGGCGGCCAAGGAGGTTCTCGCCGAGATGATCGTCGGTGGTGGCGAGCCGGCGGCCATCGTCGCCTCCCGGGGGCTGGGCCAAATCACCGACGAGTCGGAACTCGAGGAGCTCGTCGGGCGCCTGCTTCGGGACAACCCCAAGCAGGCCCAGGAGCTCCGCGACGGCAAGAACAAGGTGATCGGCTTCTTCGTCGGCCGGGCCATGAAGGCCACCGAGGGCCGGGCCGACCCGAAGCGCGTCGGCGAGCTCGTGCGAGAGCTCGTGGGGTGAGCGATCGACGCACGGCTTGCGTCATCCTCTTTCCGGGAGTCGAGGAGCTTGACGCGTTAGGTCCCTACGAGACCTTCGTGCTCGCCGGGCGGGCGGGAGCACCGCTCAGCACCTCGCTCGTGGCTCTCGATCCCGCGTCCCCGATCACCTGCGCCATGGGCGCAGAGGTCCATCCGCAGGGCCCGATTCCGGATTGCCCCGACATTTTGGTGGTCCCGGGCGGCGGTTGGTTCAGCGATCCGCCCTCCGGGGCCCGCGCGGCCGCCGCGGACGGTGCGTTGCCCGCAGCCGTTGCGCGATGCCACGCGCGTGGGTCCGTGGTGGCCTCGGTGTGCACCGGGGCGTTCATCGTCGCTCGGTCCGGTATCGCCGATGGGCGTCCGCTCACCACACACCACGCGGCGCTCGATGATCTTCGCGAGCGCGCCGTCGAGGTTCGGCGGGCCCGCGTCGTCGACGATGGGGACCTCGTCAGCGCGGGGGGCATCACGTCCGGCATCGACCTGGCGCTCCACCTCGTGCGCCGCCAGTTCGGTGACGCCGTGGCCGCCCACGTGGAGGACGTGCTCGAGTACCGCCCCAGCGCCCGGGCGTACGATCCTGGCGCGGCCTAAGAGGCTTTTTCACGATGACGGTCCGCCACCGTCCGCCGGCTGCAAACCGTCGCGACCCGGTGTCCTCGCTCGTGCCGATGCACCCGAGCATCGGCGACATCGTGGCGTGGCCGATCTACCGTGGGACGCCCGCGCGGCCATCCATCTCGCGCGCGGCGGCGGAGGCGGCCGGCAGCCGCACCTCAAAGGTGGCACCCGGGCCCCGGTCGCGAAGTCGAAGCGATCCGCCCAAGGACTCGGCTGCGGCTCGGGCGATCGGAAGGCCGAGGCCGGAGCCGGGGGTCCCGCGCAGCGGCGGGGCTCGGTAGAAGCGGTCGAAGATCCGCTCGCGGTCCTCGGGGGCGATGCCCGGCCCATCGTCGGCGACCGCCGCGACCACCCAGTCTCCGTCGCGCTCCAGCGAGCAGGTGACCCGCTCGCCGTGGCGGCGCGCGTTGGACAGCAGGTTGACCAGGATGGCTCGAACGAGGTCGGGGTCCCCCCACGCGGCTGCGCCGGAGGCGCCGTCCGTCACCTCAGGGCCCTCGCCCGGCTGGACGAGGCTGTTGAGGAGTTCCTCGACGTCCACCGCCTCGGCGGCGTCGGCGTCGGCGCCCTCGCTCCGCGCGAGGCTGAGGAGGCCCGACACCGTGCGGCCCATGGCGTCGATCGCCGACTCGATCTCGTCGAGGACGGCCTCCCTCTCCTCGTCCGGAAGGGGGTAGGAGCGCACCAACTCCACGTCGCCCCGCAGCGCCGTGAGCGGCGTCCGAAGCTCGTGGGAGGCGTCCGCGGCGAAGCGCCGCTGCTCGGCGAGACTCTCGCGGAGGCGCGTCTGCGCCTCCTCGAGCCGCGCGAGCATGCGGTTCATTGCCCGGACCAGCCTGCCAACCTCGTCCGGCCGTCCCTCGGGGATGCGCAGCGACGGGTCCTGGCTCGCGGCCACGCGCTCCGCTGCACCCCGCGCGCGGACGAGCGGCCGCAGGGCGCGCCGCCCGATCAGCAGCGCCAGCACGAGGGCGATCACGGCCGCCACGAGCGCCGTCACGCCGAGCACCCACGCGACCTCGTCGAGCGCCTGCTCCACGTCCCCGACGGGGCGCGCGACCGACACCGTGCGCGGCGTTCCGTCGGCGCCGCGTGGGGCCCGTCGAACCAGCAGGCGGAAGCGTTCGCCCCCCAGGTCGACCGTGCGCGGCGGCGACGGCGGCGGGACGCCTTCGGGGTGGATCTCGACGCGGGTGCCGGGGTCGAGATCGGCGGTGGCCGGCCTGGGCCGCGGCGCGCTTCCGGGCGTGGCCGGTCCCGTGAAGTCCGGCTCGTCGAGATCGAGCCCCTCGAGGTCCGCGACGACGGCGTCGGCGGTCGTCTCGAGCGATCGGTCGACGCGATCGAGCGCCCTGTCGGCGATGAGCGCGTTGGCAGCGACGGCGAAGACGCCGACCGCGACGAGCACCGACACGGCCGCGGCGAGCGCCAGTCGAACGGAGAGGAGCGACCTCAACTGCCGCCCTCCGGCCGATGGCTCTCGCCGCGGCGGCCGGCTCCGGCGGAGTGTCTCACGATCGGTTCTCCCGGAGCACGTAGCCGACGCCGCGCACCGTCCAGATCAACCTGCTCTCGCCGTCGGCCTCCAGCTTCTTGCGCAGGTAGCCGACGTAGACGTCCACCGCGTTAGTCTCGATCGGCGACGCGAACCCCCAGGCCTCGGTCAGGAGGCGCTGCCGGTCGAAGACCTCGCCGGGGCTTGCGAGGAGCCCGTGAAGCAGGTCGAACTCGCGACGGGTGAGGTCGATCCGGCGCTCGCCACGAGCGACCTCGCGCGTGACGGGATCCAGGGTCAGGTCGGCGCAGCGCCGAACTCCGCTCTCCGGCTCGGTGCGGGCGCGGCGGATCAGCGCACGCACCCGTGCGACCAACTCGGCCGTGGAGAACGGCTTGACGAGGTAGTCGTCGGCGCCGGCGTCGAGGCCGCCGACGCGATCGCCCACCGTGTCTCGCGCGGTGAGCATCAGGATGGGCAGCCGCTCGCCGCCCGCCCGGAGCTCGCGGCAGAGCTCGATGCCGTCGATGTCGGGCAGCAGCAGGTCCAAGAGGACGAGGTCCGGCGTCGCCCTGCGCATGGCGGCCCGAGCCGTGACGCCATCTGGCGCTTGGTCGACGACGAAACCCTCGTAGCCGAGCACACGGGTCAGCATCGCCCGGACCTGGGGCTCGTCCTCAACGACCAAGATGCGCCCGTCCATAGCCGGAGGTTAGCCAAGCTTCACTGGGCTTCGGCCGCCTCGGTATGCTGCGCGGTCGTGCGCCATGTCCTCTCCGTCCTCGTCGACAACAAGCCCGGCGTCCTGTCGCGCGTTGCCGGCCTGTTTACCCGGCGGGGCTTCAACATCGACTCGCTCGCGGTCAGCCCGACCGAGGATGTCGACCGCTCGCGCATGACGATCGCGTGCGACGACACCAAGTTTCCGATCGAGCAGGTCACGAAGCAACTCGACAAGCTGATCAACGTCATCAAGATCCGCGACCTCGATCCCCAGAACATGGTCGCGCGCGAGCTCACCCTCCTGAAGGTCCGAGCGGAGGGATCGGCGCGAGGCGAGGTGATCCAGTTGGTCGAGATCTTCGGCGCGCGCATCATCGACGTCACGCCCGACACCGTCACCATCCAGGCCACCGGTGAGTCCGACATGCTCGCCAACTTCGAGGAGCTCATTCGCCCCTACGGCCTCATCGAGCTCGTGAAGACCGGCGTTGTCGCCCTTGGCCGGGGCGCCGACCCCACCTAGCGCCGCCTCCGCTCGCGGCACACGCCCTTCCCGCCGAAAACCCCGACCTCCGAGGGATGATGCTCTACGACGACGACGCCGATCTCGATCTGCTGAAGGGGAAGACCGTGGCCGTCATCGGCTACGGCAGCCAGGGCCACGCGCACGCGTTGAACCTGCGCGACTCGGGCGTGGAGGTCGTCGTGGGGCTGCGGCCCGACAGCGCCTCCACCGAGGCGGCCCGGGCCGAGGGGCTCACGGTCCTCGCGCCCGAGGAGGCCGCCGACCGCGGCGACATGGTCATGATGCTCACGCCCGACGAGCACCAGGCCGCGCTGTACCGAGACACGATCGAGCCGGGGCTCCGGCCCGGCAAGATGCTGATGTTCGCTCACGGCTTCTCCGTCCACTTCGGGCAGGTCGTGGCCGCGGAGGACATCGACGTCGCGATGGTGGCGCCGAAGGGCCCCGGCCATCTCGTCCGCCGCACGTATCAGGAGGGCAACGGAACGCCCGGGCTGCTCGCGGTCGCCCAAGACGCCACCGGCAACGCGAAGGACCTGGCGCTGGCGTACGCGCGGGGCATCGGATGCACGCGCGCGGGCGTCATCGAGACCACGTTCGCCGCCGAGACCGAGACCGACCTGTTCGGCGAGCAGGCCGTGCTCTGCGGCGGCATGACCGAGTTGGTGCGCGCCGGCTTCGACACGCTCACCGAGGCCGGCTATGACCCGGAGTTGGCCTACTTCGAGTGCCTCCACGAGCTCAAGCTGATCGTCGACCTCATGTACGAGAAGGGGATCAGCGGGATGCGGTACTCCATCTCGAACACCGCGGAGTACGGCGACGTCACGCGCGGCTCGCGCATCATCACCGACGAGACCCGGGCCGAGATGCGTCGCATCCTCGAAGAGATCCAGAGCGGCCAGTTCGCCAAGGAGTGGCTCACCGAGAACCAGGTCGGGCGCCCCGTCTTCAACGCGCTCGTCCGTCGTCAGGGCGAGCATCCGGTCGAAGAGGTCGGAAAACGCCTGCGCGGCATGATGAGCTGGATCGAAACCGAGTTCTAGAGATCTCCTGGCGCCGCCCTTCGTGCCCGCGTCGTCGGTACGATCAAATCCGAGCACTCGCTGCCGGCTCGCCCGAGCCGGGTGGCGAGCGGACCCCTCGCCAAGGAGCATCCGCTGAGCCCTGAGACCCAGCTCGAGACGCCGGCCGCATGGGCCGGTCCCGCGCCCCAGACCGTCGGTGCCCTCAAGCGGCTCCTCATGGTGCCGGGGCCGACGCCCCTGCCTCCGGAGGTGATCGAGGCCGCGGCGCGCCCCATCATGTACGCGCGCACCCCGCAGTTCGTGGAGATCTGGGAAGACGTCGTCGCCCGGCTGCGGCGCGTGTTCCAGACCGAGGGCGAGGTGCTCGTCTTCGCGAGTTCCGGAAGCGGTGCGATGGCTTCCGCGGCGGTGAACCTCACCCAACCCGGAGACCGCGTCGTCGTCGCCTCGTGTGGCCACTTCGGCAACCGGTGGAAGGCCATCGGCGAGGACCTGGGCCTCGATGTCGTCTACGTCGAGAGCGAGTGGGGCCGCCCGATCGACCCCGCAACCCTCGCCCGCGCGGTGGCCGACGAGCCGAGCGTCGAGGTCGTGTTCGTCACCCAGAGCGAGACCTCGACGGGCGCGGTGAGCGATCTGCCGGCACTGCGCGCCGCCGCCGGTGACCGGATGCTCGTCGCCGACGCGGTCTCGGGCCTCGGCGTGGTCGACCTCCCGATGGACCGCTGGGGCATCGACGTCGTCGTGTCGGGCTCGCAGAAGGGGCTCATGACCCCGCCCGGCCTGGGCTTCGTGGCCGCGAACGAGCGTGCCATCGAGCGTTCGGCATCGCTCGGCGCCCGCGACTTCTACCTCGACTGGGAGCGCGCGCGAAAGGGGCAGAACAGCTCGCCCCCGCGCACCGCCTTCACCCCCCCGGTCACGCTGGTGGTGCAGCTCCAAGCGGCTCTGTCCGTCGTGGAGGGCGAGGGGCTTCCGGCGGTCTTCGAGCGTCATCGGGTTCTCGGGCGCATGTGCCGCGCCGGGGTCGCCGCCGCGGGGCTCGAGCTGCTCGGACCCGAGAACCCGGAGGCCAACGTGGTCACGGCCTTCCGCGTGCCCGACGGCGTGGACGGCAAGGCGATTCCCGCCCTCATGCGCGCCCGTTTCGCCATCTCGATGGCCGGCGGCCAGGGCAAGCTCAGCGGCAAGATCGGCCGCCTCGGTCACTGCGGCTACTACAGCTATCACGACATCATCGCCGCCCTCGGCGCCCTCGAGCTGGTGCTGCGCGAGCTCGGGCGCCCCGTGGAGCTTGGCTCCGCCGTTACGGCGGCGCAGGGCGTCATGGCCGAGGCGCAGGAGGGGGTCCTCCGGTGAGCGCCGAGGCGGCCGAGCCGGAGCGCGACGCCGACAAGCGGGTTCTGATCTGCGAGAAGATCGCCCAGTCGGGGGTCGAGTTCCTCGCGGAGCTTTTCACCGTGGACATGGGGATCGGCTGGACGGCGGAGGAGCTTCGCGAGCGCATCGCCGCCTACGACGCCATCGTGGTCCGCAGCGCCACCCAGGTCACCGCCGACCTGATCGCCGCGGCCACGCGGCTGTCCGTGGTCGGGCGCGCCGGCACCGGCGTGGACAACGTCGACGTCGATGCCGCGACGAAGCGCGGAATCGTGGTGTGCAACGCGGCAGGATCGAATGCCGTGTCCGCTGCCGAGCACGCGGTGGCGCTGCTTCTGGCCCAGGCGCGCAATGTCGCCCAGGCCCACAGCAGCCTCCTCGCCGGTCGCTGGGAGCGGTCCAAGTTCGGCGGAATCGAGGTCACGGGGAAGACCCTCGGGCTGGTCGGCTTCGGTCGCATCGGGCAGATGGTGGCCGAGCGGGCCAAGGGTCTCGGCATGGAGATCGTCGCTTACGACCCGTACGTCGCCGAAAGCCGCTTTCGCGACCTCGGCGTCGAGCGGGCCGCCGAGCCGGAGGACCTCTACGCGGTCAGCGATTTCATCTCCCTGCACCTCACCAGCTCCCCGCAGACGCGGGGCCTCGTGAACGCAGAGGCGTTCGCCGCCATGAAGCCCGGGGCGCGGCTGATCAACGCCGCTCGCGGGGAACTGGTCGATCAGGATGCGCTCGTCGACGCGCTGACGAACGGAACGCTCGGCGGCGCGGGTATCGATGTCTTTCCCGAGGAACCCTGCACCGACAGCCCGCTCTTCGGCCTTCCGGGCGTCGTGGTCACGCCGCACCTGGGCGCCTCGACCTCGGAGGCACAGGACCGCGCCGGCGCCGTCGTCGCCGAGCAGGTCGCCGCGGCGCTCACCGGCGGGCTGGTGACGCTGGCCGTCAACATTCCGACCGTCAGCGCGGAGGCCCTGGACGTCCTCGGTCCGTTCATGCCGCTGGCCCGTCAGCTCGGGCGGCTCGCCGCCGAGACCGCCGGAGGTGTCCTCAGTCCCGTCGAGATCTCCTACGAAGGGCGCCTGGCCGAGCAGGACTCGCGCCTGCTGACCGCGGGCGTGCTGACCGGGATGCTCTCGGGCGTCGTCGAGGATCCCGTCAACCTCGTCAACGCGGGGAGCCTCGCGTCCGATCGCGGCATCGAGTGGACGGAGTCCAGCAGCCCGCGCGCCGTCGACTACACGAATCGCATCACCGTGCGGGTCGGCGACGCCGTCTTCTCGGGGACCACCGTCGGCACGACCTCGCGACCGCGTCTCGTCTCCGCCTTCGGCGAGGAGGTCGAGATCGAGCTCGCGCCGCACGTCGGGCTCTTTCGCTACCAGGACGTCCCGGGCCAGGTGGGCCGGGTCGGGACCATCCTCGGTCGCGCCGAGGTGAACATCGCCTCGATGGCCGTCTCGCGCAGCCGCGCCGAGGGGCTGGCGGTGATGGCCGTCACGGTCGACTCGCCGGTCCCGAAGGAGGTCGCCGACCAGATCGCGACGCTCGATGGCTTCGAGGCGGTGTGGTTCGTCGAGCTCGATCCGGGCGGCTCCTGAGACGGCCCCGCGGCCCGTTGGTGTCCCCGATCGTGATCGGCTACAGTGCCCGGCATGCGTTCGGACGCCCCAGCACGCCTCCTCGCCTGCGGGCTCCTGCCGATTCTCCCCCGCTAGGGGGAGAGCGCACACATCCCGTGCCCGCCCGGCGGGCAGCCCCGCAGCCCCGGTTTGGAGGAGGAGCCGAGCATGAGCCAGCACACGAGCCAGCCCGTACGAGACGACGCCAACCGCGTCACGTTCTTCGACACGACCCTGCGCGACGGTGAGCAGTCGCCGGGCATTCATCTCAACACGACCGAGAAGGTCGAGGTCGCGCAGCAACTGGTTCGCCTCCGGGTCGACGTCATCGAGGCGGGGTTCCCCATCGCCTCGCCGGGCGACTTCGAGAGCGTGAACGCGATCGCCCGCGAGGTCGGCGGCGTGACGGTCGCTGGGCTGGCCCGCGCCAACGAGGGCGATGTCGAGCGGGCCGGCGAGGCGGTGTTGCCGGCCGAGCGGGCCCGCATCCACACCTTCATCGCGACGAGCGACATCCACCTCGAGCACAAGCTGCGGATGGACCGGTCCGAGGTCCTCGATGCGGCCGTCAACGCGGTGGGCCTCGCACGGTCGATCGTCGATGATGTCGAGTTCAGCTGCGAGGACGCCACCCGCTCGGACATCGCCTTCGTCGCCGAGGTCGTCGGGGCGGCGATCGAGCAGGGCGCCGCCACGATCAACATCCCCGACACGGTCGGCTATACGATGCCCACCGAGTTCCAGACCTTTCTGCTCGGGCTCTACGAGCGGTGCCCGTCGCTGCACGATGTCGCGCTCTCGGTGCACTGCCACGACGATTTGGGTCTGGCCGCGGCGAACTCGCTGGCGGGCCTGCACGTCGGCGCCCGGCAAATCGAGTGTTGCGTCAACGGCATCGGCGAGCGCGCGGGGAACGCCAGCCTGGAGGAGATGGCGATGATCCTGCGCACGCGCGCCGCCGACGTCAACGGCCTCTGGTGCAACATCGACACCACCGAGATCACCCGCGCGAGCCGTCTGGTCAGTCGGATGACCGGCTACGCGGTGCAGCCCAACAAGGCGGTCGTCGGCCGCAACGCGTTCGCGCACGAGGCCGGAATCCATCAGCACGGCGTGCTGTCCAACCCGCTCACCTACGAGATCATGGATGCCACGAGCGTGGGTCTCGCGCAGAGCGAGATCGTCCTCGGCAAGCACTCCGGGCGTCACGCGCTCCGGAACGCCCTGGAGGAGTTGGGCTACGACCTCGACCCGGAGGCCTTGAACCAGGTCTTCGAGCGCTTCAAGGAGGTCGCCGACCGCAAGGGCCGCCTCTCGGCGGCCGACATCGAGGCGCTGCTGTCGGACGAGATGCGGGTCGAGTCCGACGCCGCGCTCCGTCTGGAGGGTCTGAGCTTCACGGGCGGCACCGAGGATGTTCC
>JAUVQP010000104.1 GCA_030598075.1 Miltoncostaeaceae bacterium
ACTCGATCGCCTCGGCCATGGGCTACGCGGAGCTCAAACGGCGAATTAGCAGCGAGGAGTACGTCGCCGCGCGTCTCGGCGACGTCAACGCCCAGACGGGCTGGGCCCTCCGGCGGAGCGGGGTCGACGCCCCGCCGTTCCTTCCGCACGTCAGGCTCCGCGCGCGAGACGTGATGGAGGAAGGGCACCCCATCTCGCACCAGAACGTGTCGTTGCACGAGGTCGGGCTCACGATGGCCACCGAGGGCGTCGACCTGGTTCCCATCGTCGACGACGAAGGTGCGGTCGTCGGCATGGTGACGGTGCGGGACCTGGCCCGCCGCTACATCAAGGAGTCGGGAGAGCCGTCGAACTTCGTCGACCGTCCGGTGTCGGTCGACCTGATCGTCGACGTGCTGGGGGGCGAGCTCTTGGTGCGGCCGAAGCGCCGTCTCACCGGTCGCCTCTGGACGGTGACCGTCCGCACCGAGACCAGGGGCGCGACCATGGGCGCCAACGACATCGCGGTCATCGGCGACCGCGCGGACGCCCAGAGGCGGGCCGTCGAGATCGGCGCGGCACTTCTGGTGACCACCTACGGCGCCCGCCCCGACGAGGCGGTGCTGCGCGTGGCGGCCGAGCGCGGCACGGGCGTCGTGGCCTCCCCGTTCGACTCGTACGTGACCGGCCGGCTGGTGTCGCTGTCGGTGCCCGTGCGCGAGGTGATGGGCCGGGACCCGCCGACGGCCGAGCCCGACGACCTGGCGTCGGGCATCGCCCACCTGATCGCCGACGTGCAGTACGGCGCGGCCGTGGTGGTCGACGCCCGCGGCGTCCCCTTGGGGTTGATCACCCGATCGGACCTGGTCAGCCCGGACCCCCGTCGCGTGCTCCTGGTGGACCACGCCGAGCTTTCGCAGAGCGTGCCGGGCGTGGAGGAGGCGCAGGTTGTGGAGATCCTGGACCACCACCACATCGGCTCGGTGGAGACGCGGTTCCCGGTTGCCGCCACCTTCGACCCCGTGGGGAGCACGGCCACGTTGGTGGTGGAGCGCTTTCGCTCGCACGGGCGCGAGCCGCGCCAGCCCACCGCGATGATGCTGCTGGCCGGGATCCTCTCCGACACGCTGGTGCTGAGCTCTCCCACCACCACCGAGCGCGATCACGAAGTCGTTCGATACCTGGAGGAGTTGCTCCAACTCGACGCCAAGGAATTCGGCAACGAGATGTTCGAGGCGTCGTCGGACGTGGACGACGTTCCGGCCGCGGAGATCATCCGCCGCGACTCCAAGGAATACGAGCCGCGGCCTGGGAAGACGGTCTGCATCGCGCAAATCGAGACCGTGGGGCACGCGCTCCTCACCCGTCGCGGCGAGCTTCTCGACGTCATGGAGCAGGCACGCCAGCAGTCCGACCATGCCCTCTTCGCGCTGATGATCACCGATATCGTCTCCCAGGGCACCGACCTCTTGGTGGCCGGCGACAGCCGACCGATCGAGCGCGCCTTCGGGGTGGAAGCCGTCGAGCAGGTCATCAGCCTGCCCGGTGTCGTCAGCCGCAAGAAGCAGGTGGCGCCGAGGTTGCTCGCCTCGCTCCCCTGAGCGGGCGGCCGGGGGCCGTGCGGACCCCGGTGACTTGCCCGCAGTGGCGGTTGCCGGGGGTCTTCCTCTGTGGGGACGACCTATCTCCGCCCGCGACCGTAGAACTGGCCCGGCGGAGCCGCGGCGCGGGCGCGCACGATGCGCGCTGTCTCGTCCGCGGTCGCAGTGTCGGGGGGCGCGATGCGTTCGATCGTCTCGACGAGGACGTTGAGGTTCCGGTCGCGTCGCTCGACGCGCCCGGACACCAGCACCAACGGGTCGGCGCGCAGGATGGAGCGGTGACGCTCGTAGACATTCGGACGCACCACCCCGTTGATCATCCCGGTCTCGTCCTCGATCAACAGGAACACGATCCCCTTCGCGGTGGCCGGTCGTTGGCGGGCGACGACCAACCCGGCCACGGTGACGCGGCGACCGTCGGTGGCCTCGCGGAGCTCCGCCGCGGTCAGGGTGCCTGCGGGAAGCCTGGGTCGAAGCAGCGCGATCAGATGCCAGCCGGTCGAGAGCCCGGTCGTCTCGTAGTCGGTGAGGACGCGCTCGAAGCGGTTGGGCTCGGGGAGCGGGGGGGCCGGATTCGACGGCAGCGGAAGCGTGAGCTGCCGATCGCGACTCTTGGGGGCGCCGGTGACTCCCACCGCTTTGGGGCGCGACAGCGAGCCGAGTTCCCACATCATCGCCCGCCGCGGCCGCTCGAAGACATCGAGGGCGCCGGCGCGCGCCAACTGGATGAGCTGCTCGCGCCGCAGGTCGCTGCGAACGGCCAGGTCGGTCAGGTCGGCGAACGGCCCGCGCTCCTTTCGTTCGACGACCAGGCGTTCGGCGGCATCGTGATGAATGCCGCGCACGTAGCCCAGCCCGATCCTGACCGCGCCCCCGTCGAGGGAGCATGCCGCCTCCGAGTGCGCCACGCACGGCGGCAGCGTTCGCACGCCGCGGTGCTGGGCGTCGCGCACCAGGCTGGCCGGCGGGTAGAAGCCCATCGGTTGGGCGTTGAGCAGCGCGGTGAGGAACTCCGCGGGGTAGCGCCGGCGAAGCCAGGCGCTCTGGTAGGCCAGCACGGCGAACGCCGCCGAATGGGCCTTGGGGAAACCGAAGTTCGAGAACCCGATGAGCTTTGTGAAGACGGTCGTGATCGTCTCGTCGTCAACCCCGCGATCGCGTGCGCCGGCGCGGAAGTCGCGCCAGAGCCGCAGCATGGCCTCCCGGCTGCGCTTGCGACTCATGGCGCGGCGCAGCGATTCGGCCAGGCCGGACGAGAACCCGGCGAGCGCCATCGCCACCTCGAGCACCTGCTCTTGGAACACGACGACGCCGAGCGTCTCGCGCAGGCAGTCGCGCAGGAGCGGATGGTCGTAGGGGGGCTCGAAGTCCGGGTTCTCGCGCAGCGCGCGCCGATGCTTGACGTAGGGGTGCACCGCTCCGCCCGACACCGGCCCGGGTCGGATGAGCGCAACCTGCACGGTGAGGTCGTCGAGCGTCTCGGGGCGCGTCTGGAGGAGGCTTTGCATCTGCGCGCGGCTCTCGATCTGGAAGACGCCCACCGTGTCGGCTTCCTGGATCTCGGCGTAGACGGCCGGATCGTCGAAGCCGATGCGCGAGAGGTCGACAGACCGCCCGCGGCTCTGTGCGATGAGATCCACGCACTCCTCGACGGCCGAGAGCATCCCCAGCCCGAGAAGGTCGATCTTGATGAACCCGGCGTCGGCGGCGGAGTCCTTGTCCCACTGGCAGATCTGACGGCCCGGGAATGCCGCGGGCACCACGGGGACCAACTCGATCAGCGGGCGGGCGCTGATGACCATGCCGCCCGAGTGCTGGGAGAGATGTCGCGGCAGCCCGGCGGCCTCGCGGGCGAGAAACGCCAGCGCCCGCCAGCGGATGGATGTGAGCTTGCTCTCGCCGTCCGGCAGCCGCGCGAGCTCCTCTTCCAGCGCGCTCGCCGACGACCAGCCGTCGGAGAGTCGCGACAGCCGCTCGAGATCGGCGTCGGGGAGCGCCAACGCCTTCCCCAACTCGCGGATGGCCATGCGGGTGCGAAAGGTGGGAAAGGCGGCGACGAGCGCGGCGTGATCCCGTCCGTAGCGGAGTATCACCTCCTCGATGAGCCGCTCGCGGATGTCGCGCGGGAAGTCCAGGTCGATGTCCGGCACGGAGGCTATGTCGCGGTTGAGGAATCGCCCAAGGAAGAGGCCGTTCTCGACGGGGTCGATGTGCGAGAGGCCGGTCAGGTAGCAGACGATGGAGCCCACCGATGAGCCGCGGCCGCGGCCGGGCGGAAGCGAGCGGCGAGCCGACGTCGACGGCCTGACGCGGAACGCCACCTCGCGCGCCATCTCGAGCAGGTCGCGGTGCAGCAGGAAGAAGCCGGCGAGGTCGTGGTGGTCGATGAGCGCCAACTCCTCCTCGAGACGCCGTCGCGCCACGATGCGGCGGCGG
Organism: Miltoncostaeaceae bacterium; assembly: GCA_030598075.1. Taxonomy (GTDB): domain Bacteria; phylum Actinomycetota; class Thermoleophilia; order Miltoncostaeales; family Miltoncostaeaceae; genus JARFPS01. Next base: position 4,017 of record JAUVQP010000104.1, read on the forward strand.
GCGTTGGGGTAGCGGGCGCCGAGCTGGTAACGGCAAAGATCGACGAGCGCTTGCTGCGCGGTCTGATTCGGATGGCTTCCCGAGAAATCGGGAAACCGGTAGCCCAAGTCACGCGTGAGATCGAACTCGATCCGCTCGGCCAGCCGGATCGTTTGGGCGACCGCCTCCGGGTGGTCGGCGAACCGGGCCGCCATCTTGGCGGGCGGGCGGAGTACGGCCGCCCGATTGCCGCGCCGCTCGGCCTCGGAGTCATCGAGCGAGCGGTTGTGGCGAAGCGCGGCGAACGCGTCCTGCAGGAAGGACCGCCGGTCGTCGTGGGCGTGCGCGTCGCCGGTGGCCACGGTCGGGACACCGCACGCTGCCGCGAGGGCGGCGAGATCGCGGCCGAGGCGCCGGTCGCCGCGCGCCCACGGGCGCTGGATCTCCACATAGACCCGGTCGCGACCCATGTCGCGGATGAGCCGCCGGAGGGCCGACTCGGCGGCGGGGCGATCGCCCGCCGAGATTCGGCGGGGCACCAGGCCCTCTCGAGCGCATCCACTCAGACAGATGAGGCCCTCGGCGTGGCCGGACAGCAGATCGAGCGAGAGGGAGGGGGGGACTGCGCGGCGATTGGGCGGCGGCCGAGTTTCCGAATGGGCGAGCGTGATGAGCCGGCAGAGGTTGGCGTAGCCCCGGGCGGTCTCCGCGAGCAGCGTGATGTGCGATCCGTCTTGGAGCGTGAGCTCCGCGCCGGTGATCGGCCGCACCCCCGCCGCGCGGGCGGCGTGCGCGAAGGCCAGCGAGCCGCAGAGCCCGTCGTGGTCCGTGAGCGCCAGGGCCGAGTAGCCCATGGCCGCCGCGGCCTCGGCCATCTCCTCCGGGGCGGAGGCGCCATCCAGAAAGCTGAAGGCCGAGTGGGCGTGCAGTTCGGCATAGGGTGTCGCCATACGAACATATGTTCGTACTTTCGGGCGACGGTCACAAGGGAGCGAGGATCCGCCGGTCGTGACCCACACATGCCCGACCGCACGGCGTCTCGACGGGCCCTGCCCGGACAGGGTCCCGAGGACGGTGATCGGGCCGCTCCGCTGCGTCCGGCTGGTGCACAGCCAGGCACGGCTTGGCCCAGCCCCGGAGGGGCGCCTCAGGGTTCGATCCGGCTCACGGAGTCGTCGTCGGCGTTGGTCACCCACACCGAGCCGGCGCCGACGGCGACGCCAAGCGGCCCATCGCCGACCGCGATGTTGCCCACGACCCGGTCGGTGGCGGCGTTGATCCGGCTCACGGAGTCGTCCCTGAAGTCGGCCACCCACACCGAGCCGGCGCCGACCGCGACGCCGCTCGGCCGGTCGCCGACCGCGATGTTGCCCACGACCCGGTCGGCGGCGGGGTCGATCCGGCTCACGGAGTCGTCCCCGAAGTTGGTCACCCATACCGAGCCGGCGCCGACAGCGACGCCGCTCGGCCGGTCGCCGACGGCGATGTTGCCCACGACCCGGTTGGTGGTGGGGTCGATCCGGCTCACGGAGTCGTCCCCGAAGTTGGTCACCCACACCGAGCCG
>JAUVQP010000088.1 GCA_030598075.1 Miltoncostaeaceae bacterium
CTCTCGCTGATGATCGCGATCGGACCCGAACGCTTCCACGAGTTGCTCGCCGGCTTCCGCACCATGGACGAGCACTTCCGCACCGCGCCGCTCCGCGAGAACGTGCCGGCGCTCCTCGCCCTGATCGGCATCTGGTACACGAACTTCCACGCCGCGGAGACGCTCGCCGTCCTGCCCTACTCGCAGCGGCTGTGGAGGCTCCCGGCCTACCTCCAGCAGCTCGAGATGGAGAGCAACGGAAAGTCGGTGGACCGCGCGGGCCGCGCCGTCCAGGACTACGACACCGGGCCCATCGTGTGGGGGCAGCCGGGCACCAACGGGCAGCACGCCTTCTACCAACTGATCCACCAGGGCACGCGGCTGATTCCCGCCGACTTCATCGGCTTCTCGCGCGCCGAGGGTCCAGCCGACGCCCAACAGGACATCTTCATGTCGAACTTCTTCGCGCAACCCGAGGCGCTCGCGTTCGGAAAGACCGCCGAGGAGGTGGCGTCGGAGGGAGTGGCGCGGGAGCAGCTCCCCCATCGGGTCTTCCGCGGAAACCATCCCACGACCTCGATCCTCGCCCCCGAGCTCACCCCCGGCGTGCTCGGACAGATCATCGCCCTCTACGAGCACAAGGTCTTCGTGCAGGGTTGGGTGTGGAACATCAACTCGTTCGACCAGTGGGGGGTCGAGCTGGGCAAGGCCCTCGCGCAGAACATCATTCCGGAGCTCGAAGACGAGTCAGAGCCGGAGCTGTCCCACGACAGCTCGACGAACTCCCTGATCCGCCGGTACCGCAGCCAACGGCGCCTGGAAGGCTGACGAGAGGACGATCGGCGCCCCGGCGGGGTGCCTACGAGCCCTTCGCGGGGGGCACGGAGCCGAGCCTGGCGCCCGCCATGACGCCCACGACGTCGCGCATGTTGAGCACGCCGACGAGATCGTCGCCCCGACGAACGAGCAGGTGACGGACGCCGCGCGCGATCATCAGATCGCAGGCTTCGGCGACGCTCGTCCCCGACCCCACCGACGCCGGCGCACCGGTCATGTGCTCGGCGACGGGAGTGGTGTCGAGGTCGGCGCCCGCAGCGAGCGCCCGGAGCAGATCGCGTTCGGTGAACACCCCCGGCCCGGCCTCCCCCTCGACGACGGCGAGCCCGGTGGCGGCGTCGGCGAGCGCCGCCGCGGCCGCGCGAAGAGGTTGATCCGGACGGAGCCGCACACGAACGGGACCCATCACATCCGCGACGGCGCGACTCATGGGCGCATCATGGCTCCGACCACGAGCGGCCGACCTAGGCCAGATCCCCGCGAAGCTTTCGGAGGACGAACGGGGCGATCGCAATGGCGGCGGCGGTCGCCACGAGGCAGGCCGTGAGAGACCCTCGCCGCCGGCGGCGACGAGGGGGATCAAGAACACGATCGACGGCGCTCTGGAGCCGATCCGCCGACGACTGGATCTCCCGTTGCAGACGTCGGTCGCCGCTGAGCTCGCGGGCCGCGTCCCTGGGGGTCCGCCCCTGAACGGCGACGGTCACCTTTCGCCCGGTCGAGAGGGCCTGCTTCACCGCATCATGCAGCTCGGGGTCGCTGAGGGCACGGGTCACAACCGGGCGCGCTGTGGCTACAGCGGTCGCGAGGCCGGCACGATAGACGCGTGATCGACGTAACATGGACGCACTCTCCCCACCTCGAGCGAACGCGCGAAGGCGACGTCGCACCCGGCGACGCGCGACGCTCCGTACGACCGCGAACGTAATCCAGCCGACGACTGCCTGGCTTCGACTGAGCATGCGGCGAAGTCTATTCGGCTCGCGCGACTCGTGTGCGGGCGCTCAGGTCGGCTCGACCCGCACATCGAGGCGGGCACCGAAGCGCCGCCCCGGGATGGGCGCGGGAAAGCCCAGATCCTCCAGCGTGAAGGCGGACGCCGCCTCGATCACGACGGTGGACGGACGGTCCGGAAGCCCTACCCTGATCCGGCGAGTCGCCCCCGCGCCAACGCGGGTCGTGGCCACGGCCAGCTCACGTCCGGTGGAGCCGTCCCCCTCGAGAACCGCGACACGCACGGGGGTCGGGGCCGCCGAGTGGGTCCATCCGGGTCGGTCGAGATCGAGCGCCAGCGAACGGGGTGCGGACCCGATTGCCCTGTTCACGCGGATCGTCGCCCGCTCGCCGAACCACGCGTCGGCGGCGACCCCCTCCGCGCTGGCGAGCAGCCGCAGAGGCTCGTCGACCCTCGTCAGGGCCATGAGCCCGGCCGTCGCGAGACGCTCGCCGGCCAACACGTGAGTACGGTACGTGACGACGTTCCGGGTGGTGCCGCCCTCAACGTCGACGGAGCCTGAGTCATCGACGAGGGTGGCCGACCGGGCCGGCAGCCCGCAGGCGTGGTCCCCGCTGAGCGCCACGCGGCGGACGCTGCGGTTCCAGAACTCCGCCTGGAGCAGCATGCCGTCGCGCTGGAGATCCGGCAGATCGTCGGGCGGGCTGATGTCGAGGAGCGTCACATCGCCTTCGCCGTCGAGCGCGTCGTCGATCCACGTCGGACTCGGACCCGCGAGCGAACGGTGAAACTGCGCCTGCGAGCGGATCTGGTCGCTCGCCGCCACCGAGCCGGCTACGAGCGCCACCCCGACCGCGACGGGAAGGGCGACGCGAGCGAGGCGAGAAGGGGCGGCCGCGACAAGCAGCGCCACCACCGCACCGACCGCGAGCGCGAGCACGATCAGGCCGAGACTCCCAAGGCCGAGCGCGTCGGCGATGCGCGGGAACACCATCGCGCTCGGCGTGTCAAGCGGCACCCCGCTATCCAGATAGCGAGCGAAGGGGACGGCCGCGATCAACGCGACGGGCACGGCGGCGAGGACGGGCGTCACGCGCCGCGGGCGCGGAAGACCGCGATCGAGCCAGAGAGCGAAGGCGATCATGAGGGCGGGCGCCATGGAGAACGCGTAGCGCTCCATGATCTGCCCCTCGGCGAACGCCGCGGCGAACCCCGCGGCCACGGCGAGAGTCGTCCCGAGGCCGGTGAGCGCAAGGGCGATGAACGCCCGCTCCGAGCGATCGCGGGTTCCGCCCTCGCTCCAGGCGCAGACGGTCATCAGCGCCAAGGCTGTGACGGGAACGAGGACCACGGAGAGGGGAAGAAACGCGAGATGGAGGCCCGCGGACTCGGCCAGCCCCAGCGGCTCGAGGGGGGCGTCGAGCACCGCCTGGTACGGACCGAGGGCGCTCCGGGGCGAACGCCCCTCAACGAGACGCGCGAGCGGGACCAGGAGCGATGCGGCGAGGAGGAGCAGGATGGTCAGCCGAAAGCGGAGCAGCGACGCTGCGAGTTGCCGAACGGTGGGCCGCCGACCCCCGGCGCGCGCCTCGAACGCCGCGGTGAGCGGGGCCGCCGCGAGGAGCGCCACTATCAGCACCGCCCCCTGGGGGCGAATGGCTGCGGCGAGGCCGACGGACGCCAGGGCGAGCAACTGCCGCGACCCGGTGGGAGTCTCGACGGCCCTCAGCGACAGCAGCAGCGCCAGCGCGACGGCGGCGAAGAAGGCCGGCTCGGTCATGATCAGTCCCGCGAAGGCGAAGCCCGGGATCGCGGCGGACAGCGCCGCGGCGACGAGCGCCCACCCGGGGCGCATCAGGCGCCGCGCGATCAGAAACACGGGAACCGCCACAAAGCTCACGGCGAGCACGTTCGTCGCCTTGAGCGCCGCGTAGACACCCGGACCAGACCCGGCGGCCTGGGCCGGGATCGTCGCCACGGGCAGGAACAGGCTGTGGGGGGCGGCCGCGGCCTCGCGAAAGGCGTAGTGACCCTCGCGCCAGAGCCCCCGTGACTCGGCGGCGTGGATGAACTCGTCGCAGAGGAGTTGGGGTGCGGCGACGGCGTCCGCCGCGATGCCGCGGAGCGCGATCGAGACGACGATCAGGCCCGCGAGGCCGATCAGCGGCCAGGCTGCGTCTTGGCCAGGTGCGCGCGGCATCGGATGATCTTACGGCTGCGGGGCGAGGCGGTTTCGAGGCGCCGCGCAGCGTGCACTAGGCTCAGAGGCGTGCGCCGCGCCTTCACCCTCGTCCGGCACGGAATGAGCTCGTACAACGTCGAGGGCATCCTCAACGGAGACCCCTCCGTCCCGGTGTACCTCACCGACGAGGGCCGGGCGCAGTCGGGCCGAGCGCGAGACGTCCTGACACACGAGGTCTTCGACCTCGGGGTTCACACCGAGTTCCCGCGCACCCGCGAGACGCTCATGATCGTGCTCGACGGCCGCGTGCCCCCGATCGAGGTGTTCCCGGAGTTGAACGATCAGAGCCTCGGGGATATGGAAGGGCGCCCGATGGGCGAGTACCGTGAGTTTCGGGCGAAGTACGGCATCGGGGCCCCGCCGCCGGGCGGCGAGAGCCGCCTGGACGCGCTCGCCCGGCTCACGCGCGGGTACGAGCGGCTCCTTGCGACCGACGCCGCGCATCCGCTCGTCGTCACGCACGACCTGACGATCCGCTGCCTCGCGAACGCGGCCCAGGGTGAGGACCCGATCACGGGGGCCATTCGGCACGTGCCGAATGCGAGCGTGACGCGCCTCAGCGAGCCCGAGCTTCGGGCGGGCATCGCCGTCATGAAGGAGCGAAGCGCCCGAGGCTGATCGCAAGCGCGGGAGGATGCTCGCTCGGGTCTCAGACCCCTCGTGGGTCTGCCGATAGTGCATCGAGTGTCGAAGAAGCCCGCCGACAGCCGAGCGCGACACATCCTGGTCGTGGACGACGATCGCCCGCAGGCACGGATCGTCGAGGACGCCCTGACCCTCGCCGGGTACGCCGTGACCGTCGTCCACGACGGCGCCCAGGCCCTGAGGCGGCTTGGAGAAACGCGGTTCGAGCAGGTCGTGGCGCGCGGCGCCATGCCGGGAGTCTCGGGCGCGGAGCTGTGCGCGGCGATCCGGGCCCGAGCCGAGCTCGCCGATCTCCACATCATCCTGATCACCTCCGACGAGGCCGGGCGAGGTACCACTCTCGGCCTCGAGGCGGGCGCCGACGACCACGTCAGAAAGCCGCTCGACCCCGCGGAACTCGTGGCTCGTGCGCGAGCGCACACGCGGCTGGTGGACCTGCAGAGGCAGCTGAACGAGGCCCAGCGCGGGCGCGTCGCCCACGTTGGGCTCGTGCGCGCGCACTACGAGAAGATCCTCGCCTCCGTCAAGGTGGGCGTCATGAACACCGACGGCGCCGGGAGGATCACCTTCGTCAATCCCGAGGCCGAGCGGCTCACCGGCCGGTCGGCCGACGCCATGATCGGCGCCGGGGCGATCGCGATGATCGGAGCCAGCGAGGGGTCGAGGGCGTGGCTCGCCGGCCCTCGCGACGGACGCCCGGCCAGTGGCGACATGCATCTCGTCCGCGAGGGCGGTCGCCCCTACCCGGCGCGCTATTGGACCAGCGAGCTCGCGGGGGAGACCGAGGGCACGGGCACGACGATCACGTTCATCGACGTGACGGTCGAGCATGGCGCCACCGGAGCCTTCGCCGAGAGCGAGGCCCGCTTTCGCGCTCTCGCCGATCGCGCGCCCGTCGGAATCTTCCAGGTCGAGCCGGAGGGCTGCTTCCTGACCGCCGAAGCCGGCCGGATTCTGGGCCGTTCGGCCGGGCCGGCGCCACGGGCCCTGTGGGAGGGCGCGCTCCATCCGGACGACCGCTCGTGGGCCCTGCACGAGTGGGATAAGGCCCTGGAATCGGGGCGACCGTTCCACAACACGCTCCGACTGAGCACCGGGGGAACGGCGTGTTGGATCGAGGTCCACTCGTCCCCCATCGTCGACGCGGACGGCGTGGCACGGAACCACATCGGCACCCTGCTCGACGTCACCGAACGGCGCCGCAACGAGCTCCAGACGGACGCGCTCCGGCGGGTCGCGACCGCGGCCGCGTCCCCGACAACCGAGCCCAGCCACCTCTTCGCGGTGGTCGCCGAGGAGGTCGCGGCACTGCTCGACGCCGACGCGGCCGCGATCGCGCGATTGGAGGAGGACGGCGCGCACGTCGTCGGCCATTGGGGGGACCATGGGCACCTCCTCGTCGCCCCCGACGCCGTGATCCCCACCGAGGGCGACGGCGCGACGGCGCGGGTGTGCGCCACCGGAGCTCCGGCGCGCGCGACGCGCGGGAAGCGCGTGTCGATCGCGGCACCGATTCGCGCCCACGGCGAACTCTGGGGGATTGTCGGAGCGGTCACCGTCACGCACCCCGGTCTGCCCGCCGAAGCGGAGCGGCGCCTCGGAACCTTCGCCGAGCTGGTCGAGATGGCACTGGCCAACGCCGAGGCCAGGAGGAATCTCGAGATCCGCGCGGAGCGGGATCCGCTCACCGGGCTTCCCAACCACCGGCGCTTTCATGAGCGGTTGTCCGAGGAGCTGGCGCGGACGTCGCGCTCCGGCGAGCCCCTTGCGCTGATCCTGATGGACCTCGATCATTTCAAGTCCGTGAACGACAACCACGGCCACCAGGTGGGCGACGACGTCCTGAAGGTGGCGGCGGCGAGCCTGGCGGAGACGGCGCGGCCCAGCGACGTCGTGGGGCGCGTCGGCGGCGAGGAGTTCGCCTGGCTCCTGCCGGGCGCCGACGCGGACGACGCGATCCTGGCGGCGGAACGCCTGCGCGACGTCCTCCTCGCGGCCGACTTCCCGGTCGTCGGAGCCCTGACGGCTTCGTTCGGCGTCGCCGACCTGACCGAGGCCAACGAACCGGACGACCTCTACAAGCACGCCGACATCGCCCTCTACTACGCGAAGGAATCGGGGCGAGACCGAGCGGAGCGCTACTCCTTCGAC
>JAUVQP010000103.1 GCA_030598075.1 Miltoncostaeaceae bacterium
CCCACGGCGGCGGCGAGTCGAGGGCTCCCCAGCGACTCGCCGTCCTCGGCGACCGCCCCACCGGCATGGACGATGAGGGGAAGATGCGGGCCGATGCCCGCCCGCACGAGGTGAAGCCCGCCGGGGTAGTAGATGCCGGTGATGGCGCCGTCGGCCGCCCGGCGGGCCAGGGCCTGCGCACGTTCGCCGCGAACAGCCATCAGGATGGGGATCCGTCCCACGCCCTCCGCCCCGGTGACCGGGATCGGCTGGACCGGTGCACCGCCCTCGACGTGGGGCACGAGGCGCCCGGCGAGGAGCTCCCGGACGTCGCGGATCTCGCGCTCGAGCCGATCGAGGCGCACGGGACCGAGACCCAGGGTGAAGCGGCCGGTGAAACCCGCGCCGAACGCCGCCGCCACCCGGCCGGGGGCCAGGCTCGACAGCGATCGGAGGGCGGCCTCCGTCGCGACCGGGGTTCGAAGGCCGGGCACGATGACCCCGACCCCGAGCTCGATTCGCCGGGTGCGCTCCGCGGCCCTCGCCAGCGTGATGAAGGGGTCGTGGTAGAGCAGCGGAGAGTCGTAACACCACGCGGCGGCGAAACCGAGGTCCTCGGCGAGCTCGATGTGGTCGGGCGTTTCCCTGACCGGCGCGAAGAAGGCGCTGATGCGGAGCCGACCGCTCATGCGGCGAGGCCGCCTACCGGAGACATCTCCTCGCGGTGGGGAACGACCTCGCGAAACGTGCGTGCGCCGACCACGACGACGAAGAGCGCCAACGCGATCGCGACGGCGGAGAAGACGGCGAGCGACCTCGTGAGCCCAACCGCCTCTGAGAGATACCCAAGCCCGACGGTCGGCAGGGTGCCGGAGTAGGCGCAGGTGTAGAGCGCCGAGATGAGCTTTCCACGCTCCGCGAGGGGCACGGACACGCTGCAGATGGTGGTTCCTCCCTGGAGGATGAGACCGTTGATGAAGCCGATGATGGCAGCCGCGGCGATGACGAACGCGGCCGTTCCCGCGAACGCAGCGGCCACGACGAGCAGCGAGGCCGACGAGCTTCCGATGACGCCGATGATGACGGCACGCCGGGGGTCGATCGCGCGGAACAGCAGCGGCGTCAGCCCGCCCGTGCCCAGAATCAGAAACCCCACGAGACCAATCAGGGCGAGATTCGTCACCCCGAGGGTGTCCACCATGTAGAGCGGCACGACGGCGAGCAGGGTCGCGTCCAAGAAGCTCATGAGGAAGAACGCCGGCGCGAGGAAGGTCGCGAAGGCCTTGAGCTGTCCGGCCGGAACGCCGATGCGGATCCTGATCCTCCGAGGCCCGGTGCGGACGCCCAGAGGGAGCGTCTCGGGGGTGATGATGATGGCGACGATCGCCACCATCATCAGGACGGCGTGCGCCTGAAACGGCGCGTGGATGGGGTCGCTCGAGTTCTGGGCGATGATCCCCGCGAGCCCCGGACCCAGCCCGAAACCCAGGCGGAATCCGAGGCCGGCGAGGGCGGCGGCGACGCCCTTCTGGCCGGGTCGGGCGTGATCGACGACGAACGCCGTGCCGACCCCGAGAAAGCCCCCGATCGCGAGGCCCTGCAGGACGCGCCCGGCGAACAGCAGGGCGACGGAGTCGGCGAAGCCCATCATGACCGAGGCGGCCGTGATCGAGGCCATCGCGGGCAACATGACTCGCTTGCGGCCCAGGCGGTCGGCGAGGTTGCCCGAGAGGAGCATCGTGGGGACGACGGTCGCCGTGTACGTGGCGAAGAGGAGCGTCGCCTGGCCGTTGCTCAGCGAGAACCGCTCGGCATAGAGCGGAAGGAGCGGCGTGATGATGCTCGTGCCCATCGTGAAGATGAGCAGGCCGGTGAACGCCAGCCACGAGAAGCGCGTCACCTCATCACCGGCGGCTCGGCGGTCGCTCGGGGGATGGATGGCGACGTCGGTCCCACCACGGGCGGCATGCGGCTCGCCGCGATCGCGGCGACGACCAAGAACAGGGCCGCGACGACCATCGCCCCACGAAAGCCCGTGGCCACGTCCGAGCCCGTGGCCGCGCTCGCGACACCGGCGGGGAGCGCGGCCGCCATCATCGCACCGAGGATCGCCGCCCCGAGGGCTCCTCCCGTGTAGCGACCGACGTTCGGGAGCGCCACGGCTACGCCGAGCTGTGCACGGGGTACGCCCCAGATCGCCGTCGTGGTGACCGCGGACGACGACATCGCGAGCCCGACGCCCAGTCCGGCAATGCCCGGAAGCACGGCGACGTAGCTCTCTGCCGAGGCGCCGATCGCGACGCCCAACGCGCCCGCGGCAGCGACCGCGAAGCCGGCCAGAGCGAGCCGATTGCTGCCGACGCGCTCCATGACCCGCCCCGCGACGGGGGCGACGATGACGAACGACAGAGCGATCGGCGAGATCGCCAGACCGAGCCGAACGGGATCGAAGCCGAGCGTCGCGGTCAGGAAGAAGGGCAGTATGAGCAACGTTCCAAAGAGGGCCGCGGACGCGGCCATGGCGGCCACGTTGGCCGTGGCGAACGACCGGCGGCGGAAGAGGGCCAGCTCCAGCAGGGGGCTGGACGAGCGCGCCTCGACCCACACGAAGATCGCCAGCAGCGCCACGCCGCCCACACCGACGAGGATCGTGGTCGGCCCACGCCACCCCCACGCGTCGCCGCGCGAGAGAGCGAGCAGGATGGCGAACAGACCCGAGGACGCCAGCGCAGCGCCGGTCAAATCGAAGCGACGGTCAGCGATCGGCGGGCGCGACTCGGTCAGAAGGAGCGCGGTCGCGGCGAGCACGAACACGCCCATGACCGGTGTGAACACGAACACGCTTCTCCAGCCGGTCTCCTGCACGAGCACGCCGCCGAGGTTCAGCGCGATCACGGGGGCGACGCCCATCGCACCGCTCATGAAGCCGATGGTGCGACCGCGCTCCCGAGGGTCGAACAACTCGGCTGCGTAGGCGAACGCCGTGGGGGCCATGGCGCTGGCGCCGATACCCATGAGCACGCGAGAGCCGACCAGGGCGGGAAGGCTCGGCGCCACGGCTCCGGCGAGCGACGCCAGGCTCAAGACGATCACGCCGGCCACGAAGATGCGCCGGCGGCCGTAGAGATCGCCGGCGCGCCCGGCGAGCGACAGGAAGATCGCCTGCGCGATGAGGAACCCGGTGACGACCCACCCCGCCGAGGCGACGTCCGCGTCGAACTCGCTCGCGATGTCGGGCAGCGCGATGTTGGCGATGGTCACGTTGACGACCGAGAGCCACATTCCACCCGTGACGCACATCAGCGCCATCCAGCGCCAGCGGGGGTGGGCCAGCGCCGCCGCGCGCACCGCGGCAAGCCGGCGGGCGATGCGGCCTTCCATTCCAGTCGAGTGTAGCCCGCGCTGCGAAGGCCGCCGGAGGCGTCACACGACGGATCGCCGGAGCGCGCGAGCGCGCTCGGGGTCCATGAGGGACGCGTCCCCTCCTGACAGCCGATCCGCTGCCGCTCTGCTCGATCTGTGGCGCGCGGACCGCGGGGGGCGGCGGCTGAGCTAGCCTGACGGACACATGCCCGACGACAAGCTCTGGAGCTACGCCGGACTGGCGCGCCTGTGGTCCTGGGCGCTCGTGGTCGTAGCCTCCCTCCTGCTCGCCGTCAGCATCGCGTTGCAGGCGGGGGGCGATGGAGGGGTCACCGGAGGCTTCCTGGCGACGCTCCTCCTCACGACGATCATCACCGCCGGGGTGCTCTACCCCCTCTTTCGTCTGTGGTTCGGAGGCTCCGCCCTGCCGTCCTCCCGCCTCCCGCGGGCCAAGCCGGCCACGGGCCGGCGCCTGCTTCCCGCCACGCGAGCGGACTGGGTCCGCTGGTCGATCATCGTGGGCCTCGTCCTCCTTCTCGGCGGCACGGCCATGCTGGCGTTCCTCGTCGGCGTGCTGGGTCGCGGCGGCATCGCCGAGGGAGTCGTCGTGGGAACGATGGAGGCGTGGGGTCTGGCGACCCTGGAGGACGCCATCAGAATCGCCCGCGCGGAGGTCGCCGACGGTCGCCGCTACCACGCGGCGACGCGGCGCCCCTTCGCCGTCGGCGACAACCTCGTGTGGGTTCCCCTTCGCCCGGAGGACGGCGGCGACTAGTCGGCGCGATGCTCCGGAAAGAGTCGCTCGGGGCGATCGGCGTAGAGTTCCGTGCGCCCGCACGTCACGCACGTCTCCCCGCGAAGAGCCGACACCTTCCCGCTGGCCCACATCGAGCGCCGGCGCTTCAAGGAGAAGAACCCGGACAACACCGTGGGCTCCATCACTCCACCGCAGCTCGGGCACCGATCGGACACGGTTGCTATTATACCCCTCGGGGTATCGAACTGGCGTTCCCAGGGAGGCAGGGAGTGGCTGAAGTCCGCGACGTCATCATCATCGGCAGCGGTCCCGCGGGTTTCACCGCGGCGATCTACGCGGCACGAGCGAACCTGGCCCCCCTCGTCATCGAGGGCTTCGGGGCCGGCGGGCAGCTCATGCTCACGACGGACGTCGAGAACTACCCCGGTTTTCCCGATGGCGTGCAGGGCCCCGACATGCTTGAGATGTTCAGGTCTCAGGCCAAGCGCTTCGGGGCGGAGATGATCACCGCGGATGCGGACCGGGTGGACCTCTCGATGCGCCCCTTCCGCGTCTGGGTCGACGATGATGAGCACCGCGCGCGCAGTCTCATCATCGCCACCGGCGCGACCGCGCGCTGGCTGGGGCTGCCGTCCGAGGAACGGCTGCGCGGCTACGGAGTCTCGTCCTGCGCCACCTGCGACGGGTTCTTCTTCAAGGACCAGCCGGTGGTGGTGGTCGGCGGAGGAGACTCGGCCGCCGAGGAGGCGCTGTTCCTCGCTCGGATGGCGTCGAAGGTCACGCTCGTGCACCGGCGCGACGAGCTTCGCGCGTCCAAGATCATGGCCGATCGGCTGCTGGCCCACGAGTTGATCGAGCCGCGGTGGAACGCGGTCGTGGAGGAGGCGGTCGGCGAGGGCGCCGTCGAAGCTGTTCGGGTGCGCGACGTCGTCACCGGGGAGATCGAGGACATTCCCGCCGCCGCCATGTTCGTCGCGATCGGGCACGATCCCACCAGCGGGTTGTTCGCGGGGCAGATCGAGCGTGACGAAGGCGGCTACATCGTCACCGACGGAACGCATACGAGCGTCGACGGGGTCTTCGCGGCCGGCGACGTGCAGGACATGGTGTACCGACAGGCCGTCACGGCGGCGGGAAGCGGCTGCATGGCCGCCATCGACGCCGAGCGGTGGCTCGAAGAGCAGACGACGTCGAGCCAGACGCTCGTCGCTCACGAGGAGGGATGACGTGGCAAATGCCATCGAGGTCACGGAGGACAACTTCCAGGCGGAGGTTCTGGAGTCCGAGACACCCGTGCTGGTGGACTTCTGGGCGGAGTGGTGCGGACCGTGCCGCACGATTGCTCCGGTCATCGACCAGATCGCGAAGGAGAAAGGCGGTGCGCTGTCCGTCGCAAAGCTCGATGTCGACCGCAGTCCGGGGATCGCACAGCGCTACAACGTCCAGGGCATCCCGTTCATCGGGCTGTTCGAGCACGGCAAGCTGACCCGGCACGCCGTCGG
>JAUVQP010000058.1 GCA_030598075.1 Miltoncostaeaceae bacterium
AGATCGCGCGAGCGGCGCAGCCCGATGGCCTCGATGGAGCGCCCGAACAGACCGATCTCCCCACCGTCGATGACGAGATCGACGAGATCGAGGACGTTGCTGACGTAGCCGTCGGCGAGACCCTGGTTGAGGCGGAAGACCACCGACTCCACCCGTCGCCGGATGCCCTCCGCGGCGATGGGCTGCCGCGGGCTGGTGGCGAGCACCAGGCTCGGAGGCCTCAGGCCCGAGCGCAGGTCCGAGATGAACCCGTCCGGCACCGTGAGGACGGCGGCCACCCGACCGTCGTCCAGCGCTCTGCTCGCCGCCTCGGGGCCCAGCCGCACCAGGTCGACCTCGTCATCGAGCCGGCGCACGTAGTCGTTGATCGAGAGCTGCTCGTTTCCGACCCGGACGGTGCTCTCGGAGTCCTCGAGGTTGACGAGCGCAACCGAGAGCTGCCGATCCTCCGTTTGGAGGACCAGAACCACGAGCAGCGCGATCACGATCGGATAGCCGATCAGCAGCGCGACCGTCGCCGGAGAGCGCCACATCACGAGGGCGTCCTTCCGTGCGAGCAGGGCCACTTGCTCCAGAGGCCCTCTCACGACGACGGGCCACGACCGTCCGCCGGCTGCAAGCCGTCGCCGTGCGGCGTCACGAGTGCTCTGTCGAGGAACGTCGGCGGGCGTCGCCCTGAGAAAACCCCGCCGGGCAAGGACACCCCGTCATTCGCATGGTGGAGACCATGGCGACGACCGAGGACACGGCATCCGCGGAGGTTGGCAGTCGGGCGGAGCGCGGTGAACGTCTCTTCACAGAGCACTAGCTCCCGCCCCCGACCAGGGCGAGGAAAGCCGCTTCCGCGACCCCGGCATCGTCCTCTGCCCCGGGAGCCAGTTCGGCGCTCGTGCCGTCGAAGACGCAGCGCCCGCGGGCGAGCACGATCAGTCGGTCGCTCTGCCGAACGGCCTCATCGACCGATTGGGTCGAGAAGATGATCGCCAGGTCGAGGTCGAGCCGGAGCTGCGCCAGCCAGCTCCATAGGCGGATCCGTTGATCCGGGCTGAGGGCCGCCGTGGGCTCGTCGAGCAGCAACGCCGACGGCTGCCCTGCCAGCGCGATGCTGAAGTTCAGGCGCTGAAGCGTTCCGGTGGAGAGCGCGCTCGCGGGCCGCTCGGCGTACTCGCCGAGATCCGCCCGCTCGATGAGCTCCTCGGCTCGTTCTCCCGGACGATCCGCGCCCTCGAGAGCCGCGAACAGCGTCAGGTTCTCGCGCGTCGTCAGGCGTCGGTAGAGGGCCGGTCGCTGGGGCACCCACCCGACCTTCGTATCGTCCCAGTCCGACGTGCCCGCGGTGCCCTCGAAAACGCCGGCGAGGATGGTGAGCAGGGTCGTCTTGCCCGCCCCGTTGGGTCCGAGCAGCGCCACCGACTCGCCCCGAGAGAGGGTCATGTCGAGCGCCTCCAGCGCGATGACGTCGCGATACGTCTGGCCCAGGCCCGCGGCCCGCAGGAGCGTGCCGGTCATCTCTCGCGTTCCAGGTCCGGCGGGGTCGCTCCGGCCAGAGGCGCGCGCGCGGTCGTGTCTCCTCCGGCCGACGCGGCGGGGTCGTCCGCGGGGGCGGGTTCCGCCTGGCGGGCGCCGAGGCGCAGCTGCTGGGACGCGAACAGCACCGTCTCCTTGACCAGGACGACCGTCGGTATCGCGATGAGGACGCCGATCACCCCGGCGATCTGCTGGCCGACCACCAGGCCGAAGATGACGACGAGCGGGTGCACCCCAACCGCGCTGCCCATGACCTTGGGCGCGACGATGTTGCCCTGAAGCTGCTGGATCGCCACGAAAGCGATGATGACCCAGACCGCTCCGAAGGAGGTGGTGAACAGCGCCAGCAGCACGGGGGGGATCGCGCCGAGAAACGCCCCGACATACGGGATGAACTCGGTGAGGAAGACCCATGCCGCGAAGGCGACCGCGAACGTGGCGCCGAGCGGGAACAGCCCCGTCACCCCGTAGATCCAGAGCACGACCCCGGCGAGCACCGCGGCGACCGTGGCAACGAGAAACTGTGCCTTCACGTACTCCGCGAGGCTCCGCTCGGCGCGGCGGACGAACGCCGCCGCGTCGCGGCCGCCGATCTGCTGGACGAAGGCAAGGATGCGGGGGGCGTCCAGGAGCATGTAGATCGCCGCGACCACGATAAGCACGATCACGATGAGCGCCCCGAGTACGTCGAGGCTGTAGGACAGCGCGTTGTCGGCGATCTCGGACGTGCGCTCCTCAATCGACGTGACGAGGTCGTTGCCGCGCTCGCGAACGTTGACATCGATGCCGCGCTCGTCGAAGAACCGCTGCAGCGAGTTGATCCGGCGCTCCGCCTGGTCGGTGTAGACCGGCAGGTCCCGCTGGATCTCCTCGACCTGGGTTCGGATTGGGTCGATGATGACGAGCACCACGACGACCACCGTGGCGATGAACCCGAGGAACACTGCGAGAACCGCGAGCCCGCGCGGAACGCGCAGCCGCCGGAGCACTCGGACCACGGGGTTGAGGAGCATCGCCAGGATGACCGAGACGATGAAGATCAGGAGCGCCTGGCCGACGGTCTGCCCGATGATCCACAGCGCGACCAGCGCGGCGACGGCGAGAAGGATCTGAGCCCACGGCGGTGGGGGGGCCGTGCGGGCGCTCATCCGCTCGAATGGTAGTAGCCCGATCCCCCGTCATCGAAGGCCGGCCGTTGGGGCGCCCTCCACCCGACGTCTCGCCGTCCGGGTGGACGCTCGGTACCCTCGTGTGCCGTGACCCGCATCACCTCCAGTGACCTGGCCTCCCGGCGGGACTCGCGGCATCGGCGCAAGCTGGTCCGGCGTCGCCGGATCGTCGCCACCGCCCTGCTCCCCCTGCTCGTCGTCGCGCTGATCGTGCTCGGGATTACGCTGCTCGGCGGCAGGGGGTCCTCCGATGCGGCAAGCCCCAGCTCGCCCGTGCCCTCGCCGAGACTGGGAAGTGGGCAGCGGCCGCCCGAGTTGGTCATCGCGACCGTGGAGGGGGCCGATGTCCACCTCCCGGTCGACCCGGAGCGGGTCAGTGCGATCGTCTATCACCCGGTAAACGATCCGTCCGCCATCGAGATCGAGCCCGGCGACGGCATCGGCCACGATATAGCGGATCGTCGCGGCCGGTCGGGATCCGAGACCGTGGGGCTTGACGTCGGTGCTCCGGCCGGCACGGTCGTCTACGCGCCGGTCGACGGCACTGTCGTCGGCGTGACCGACTACGTGGTGGACGGATCGGCTCAGGGATGCGAGGTTGTCATCGAGCCGTCGTCGAGCACCGGGGCGGTCATGCTGCTCAACCACTTGGAAGCCGCGCCGGGCATGGAGCGTCCGGTGGTGGGGGACTCCGTGAGCGCTGGGGCCACGGTCGTCGGGCGCGTGCGCGATTTCTCCCCGGTCGTCCAGCAGGAGGTTGCGCGGTTCACCCAGGGAAAGGGCAATCACGTCCACATGCAGATGATCCGTCGACCCGCGGGCCTCCTTCCATAGGCGAGCCGGCGGCGGTGACGGTGCGAGCGCTCTTCATCGGCGATGTTGTCGGCCGCCCAGGCCACCGGGCCGTCGTCGACCTCCTGCCGGCTCTACGGCGCGATCACTCCGCCGAGGTTGTGGTGGTCAACGCGGAGAACGCCGCGCGAGGAGCCGGTACGTCACCGCGCCAGGCGCGCGAGCTGCTGGACGCCGGCGCCGACGTCCTCACAGGCGGCAACCACACCCTCCGACGTACCGAGCTCTACCCGGTTCTTTCGAGCGAGCCGCGGGTCCTCCGCCCCGACAACCTTGCGGTCAAGGCCCCCGGAGGCGGTCTGGCGGTCTTCGATGCGCCGTCCGGTGGGGTGGCGGTGATCAACGTGGTGGGCAGCGTGTTCATGGATGCCGCACGGAGCCCGTTCGCCGCCGCCGACGAGCTCATCGCGAGGGTGGCGGGGCGCGCGCGCTTCATCTTCGTCGACGTCCACGCCGAGGCCACGAGCGAGAAGATCGCGCTTGCCCATCACCTCGCGGGCCGCGTGACCGCCGTCGTCGGCACGCACACCCACGTGCAGACGGCTGACGCCCGGGTCATCGGACCCGGGACCGCCTACGTGACGGACCTCGGCATGAGCGGACCCCACGATTCGGTGATCGGTGTGCGCACCGAGCAGAGCCTCGCCCGGTTTCTCACCGGAGCGCCGGGCACGTTTCAGCCCGCCGACGGCGACGTGAAGGTGCAGGGCGCGGTGGTCGCGGCCGACGGCCGCGGTCGGGCTGTCGCCATCGAGACCTTCTCCATCGACGTCGCGCGCTGAGCGTAAGAGGTTGTCTCAGAACCGGGCGCGGCCGACAGCCCGAGAGGATCGAGCGAGGCCGGGACCGAGGGACGGCGGAGTGCTGGAGTGCGTCGCCCCGACCGAGAACGCCGCTTCGCGGCGAGCTGTAGCCCGCGGACGGCCGTCGACCGTGGGTTGAGACAGGTTCTCGGACGTGGGAGTCAGTCGGTCAGGTAGCGGGCGACGACGGCGCTGTCGGTCTGCGGCGGGCGCTCGCGAGCAAGCCACCACAGCACGCGCCCCTCGGGTCGGCTGGCAACGGAGGGGCGCGGCCAGTACGCCGCCACCAGGCCGATGAGGACCGCGTTTCGCAACACCAGGAGCCAGATCGGCCTGGGTTCGAGCGCGACCAACTCCCAGTAGCTCGCCGGGAAGTACGCCTGGGTCAGCAACAAGGCGACGATGGTGCCGCCCGCGGCGAGCCAGGCGAAGCGTCCTGCGATCAGAAAGCCCACCGGCAGGAGCCAGATCATGAACTGCGGCGACAGGACCTTGCCGCCCGCCATGAGCGCGACGATCGTGGCGGCGCTGGCGGCGACCATCAGCCTCGCATCCCCGGGCGGGCGGGTGCCGCGAAGAGCGGACCAGTAGACGCTGAGGGCAGCTACGACCACGGCGAGCGCCACGGCGGTCGTGAGCAGAGCGATCAGGCTCGCGGCCTCGCTCGGGAGACCCTGGCTGCCGAAGGAGTTCTCGACGCCGATGGGGATGCCGGCGAGCGCGTGAAGGCTGAGCAGGTAGGCGGACGCGGTCGACTCGATCTGAGTCGGGCGATCCAGGTGGTACTGGACGACTTCCCATGCCCCCGAGGGCGACGCGACGACGAAGGGGACGACCCCGAGCGCGAGCACGGCGGCACCGCCGGCCGCTCCCCGAAACGTCGAGCGCCAACCAGCTCGACGGCGGTGGTAGATCACCAGCGCCGGCACCAGGGCCAGGGGGAAGAGCTTGACGAGCGCGGCTCCCGCCAGCAGCCCCCACGCGAGCCTGAGTCGTCCGGCCGCGGCGGCCCAGAGCATCCACGCCACGAGCGCGGCCGCCACCAGGTCGAAGCGTGTCTCGACGAGGTTGCCGAGCAGGAGCGGGCTGAAGGCGATCGCGATCCCGGCCGCGGCCTCGCGCCCGCGAGAGAGGCCAAGTGCCCGCGCGGTGGCCATCACGCCAAGCACGGTGGCGACCAGCGCGAGGAGCATCAGCACCGAGAACGCTTCGCCGTAGCCGACGGGCGGCAGCGCGGGGAGCGCGAAGACGGCCGCCGCCGCGGGCGGGTACTCGAGGACGAAGTCCCGGTAGGGGACTTGGCCATCGAGTATTCGGTCAGCCGCCTCCTGGTACACGGGCACGTCGGTGATGACGGTGTCCGCCCAGAGGGGGACAAGCTGAAGCGGAACGGCCCAGACGGCGATGGCCAGCGCCACGACCACCATTCCGAGCTGTCGGGACGTCACGGTGCCAGCGCCGGAGCGCGCGGCTCCGCCCTCTCGGACTCGCGCGGCACCGGCCTCTCGGACTCGCGCGGCACCGCCGGCTCCTTGGGCCGCGTCCATTCCGGGACGAAGGCGAGCAGCGCGAAGGGGAGAAACCATGGGATGTAGAGGTAGAACCAGTGCGTCAGGGTGAGCTGCACGCCGATGATCAATGCGCCGGACAGCGCGGCCATTCGCAGCAGATCGAGACGACGGGGCCAGCGGAACATGGCCAGCGCTGCCAGTGCGACGATGCCCATCAGCGCGAGCTGGAGCGGCCGAAGCTCCGGATGCTGACCCCAGATCGAGAACGGCGAGTCGCGGCCGCCCTGATAGCCGATCGTGCGTGACCAGAACGCCACGAGGCCATCGTCGCCGTCCAGGAGCAGCACCCACCCGGTTGCCCCGACCGCCAGGCCCACGCCGGCTCCGTAGGCGAGCAGTCGGCCGCGTGTGCCCCGGGTGGGAAACGGAAAGGGATGCCGGCTCCACAGCGGGAGCAGGATCGCCGGCCCGAACTTCGCCGCGACGGCAAGCCCCACCGATAGGCCGCGGCCCACCGGGTGCCGAGCCGCCACGAGGCCCCAGATGAGCACCGCCGCCACGAGCGAGTCGTTGCTGTTGGTCGCGAGCGCGTAGCCGGTGAACGGGAACGCCGCCCACGCCAGCCCGAGCGCCGCGCCGAGCCGGGGCCCCGCGAGCGACCAGCCGAGCGCGAACATGCCGGCGACGGCCAGGACGTCGAATGCCGTCGCGGCCCCGTGGGAGGCGGGAAGCGCGTCCCATTCGCCCAACCAGGGCTGGACCGCCTCGAACGGGACGTAGAAGAGGTAGCTCAGCGGCCCGTAGGTGTCGCACGAGCCGCAGTCGGACGGAAACGTGCCGTACGGGGTGATGCCGTGCGCGATCCGGTCGGCGCCGATGACGCCCGCGTACCCCACGTCGATCACGTTCGAATCGAAGGCGTTCAGGCCGTAGCGGAGCGCCAGCACGACACCCAGCCCGGTCGCCAGCACCCACGTCGGCGCCCAACCGGCGAATCTCGGGCGCGGCGCGGCGGGAGCGAGCGGCGGCCGTCCTTCCGGATCCTGCCCGGCCTTCCCTCGTCGGAGGCCAATCCACCCCAGCCGGGCCGCGAGATAGAGCATTGGGGGGTATGCCAGGGGAACGGAGGTGAAGATCTCGCCGCGGTTGAACCATATGAGCGAGATCGAGAAGCTCAGCAGGACCAGAAGGTCTAGCGTTCGCCACGAGACGATGCGCCGCGGCGCGAGCAACGGGATCAGGAAAAGGGCGCATAGGAAGAGCCAGATGGGCTCACGGTTGATCGCGCGGCCGAACGCGCCGGGATAGCCGCGCGCCATGGCCCACGCAACCTGCGGTCCTGTTCGAAGCTCTTGGATCTCCGCGGTCCGGTCGCCGACCAGCACGACCGCCTCGACCTTCTCGTCGTCGGTCCCACCCTCGCTGATGTACGAGACGGTCCACCGCCTCTCGTCCTCGTCGAACCGCGCCGTGGTCCGCGCGATGGTGCGGCTGTCCAGCCAACCGGCCAGGCGCTCGGAGCCGTCGGCGATGGCCGTGGCCTCGTCCTCGCTCAGCGTCGGTCTGGCCGTGGGGCTCCGGTCGAGCTCCAGCCGCAGCGCCCCGGCGTCCTGGGCGAGCGCCCGCAGTTGTCCCCGAACCGCCTCGATGGCCGCGCGCGCGTTGGTCGCGGTCCCGCCCTGAGCCGCCGCCGGCGGCGCGCCGGGCAGCGCCGCGGCGGCCATGACCACGACCAGGGCGAGCGTGGCGCGGGTTGCGGCGGCTCTCACACTGGCGTCAGCGAAACGACCAGCGACGGTTGAGCAGGAAGCTGATCGGCGTGACCGCGGCGATCGCGACCGCCTGAGCCACGATCCGGGGCGACTCGGCCTCGACGAGAAGGTCCAGGACGAGGAGGGAGAGCGCGAGGGCGGCGACGCTGACCGTCAGGTAGCGAACGGCTTGGTGCACGGCCGACAGCCGGTGGCGGCGAAAGGTCCAGTACTTGTTGATGGCGAAGTTGCAGGACCAGGCCACCGCGAATGCGCCGAGCGCGGCCACGATGTGGTGGGCGCCCAGGGCATGTACGAGCATGGCGAACACGACGAGGTTGACGACGTAGCCGGTGCTGCCGACCAGGCAGAAGCGAACGAGCTGGGCCCAGTCGGCGCGGCTGGCCGCCCGAGGACGCGGGACGCGAAAGAGGCGCGGCCCGGCCCGGCGAAGAGGCTTGGTCGACACAATCGGCGATGCTAGCAACGGGGGTTGCGCGCACACGGAATCGCGGGGCGCAGACGGCGGGGCGTCTTGGGCTCGCCGGGCTACACTGAGATCGGAACGGTGAAGCACTCCTCGATGACGACGCCCGACTCCTCACGCACCGGAACGTCGCGCGGCGCCGAGTCCGCGCTCGGCCCCGGTGACTCCGTGCGCTACGACGAGCGCTTCGCGTCTCGCGCGTCCAGAATCGTCAGCTCGGCCATGCGTGACCTCATGTCTCTCTCCGAGCGGCCGGAGATCATCTCGTTGGCCGGGGGCTTTCCGAACACCGAGTCGTTCCAGCGCGAGATGTTCGACGAGGTCATGGACGTCATCGCCACGGACCACCTCACCTCCGCTCTCCAGTACGGGCCCACCGAGGGGCTGGGCGAGCTTCGGGAGCAGATCGTGGAGGTCATGGCGGCGGAGGGGGTTCG
>JAUVQP010000040.1 GCA_030598075.1 Miltoncostaeaceae bacterium
CCGCGATTCCTCGCGAACCCGGTCCTCCAGCGCAATCGCCCCGACCACCCGACCGTCGAGGACGACGCTGAGCACGGCCGCCCCGCGCGCGGTCCACGGCTCCGCCCACTCGCGGAGCGGTGCGGGCATCTCGACGCCGGCCTCGCGGAGCAGGGCGGGGCCGCCGACCGCGACGCGGTGGCCGTCGACCGTGGCCTCCACGCCCCGGCCGATCATGGGACGGAAGCCGTAACCCCGAGGCACGGGACCCGACCGCTCGGCATGCGCCAGAATCGCCCGCGCCAGCGGATGCTCGCTGTCGGACTCGACGGCTCCCGCCAGCGCCACGATGCGGGCAACGTCGTCGCCGTCAACCGCAGCGACATCGACCACCCGATGGTCGCCCGTCGTCAGGGTTCCGGTCTTGTCGAACATGACGACGTCGACCTGGCGCATGCGCTCCAGGGCCAGGCGATCGCGAACCAGGATCCCCTGCTGTGCCGCGAGGGCGGTCGAGAGCGCGATGACCAGCGGGATCGCCAGCCCGAGGGCGTGCGGGCAGGCCACGACAAGCACGGTGACCGTCCGAACGACCGCCTGGGTGGGGTCGTCGGCGCCGATCCACCAGGCGAGGAAGGTCAGGACGCCCACGGACGCCGCCACGACGAAGAGCAGCCCCGCCGCGCGATCGGCCAGCGCCTGGGTGCGCGACCCGCTCGCCTGGGCCTCCTCCACAAGGCGCTGGATCCCGGCGAGGGCGGTATCGTCGCCCACCGCGTCCACGCGAAAGCGCAGTGAGGAAGCGACCGCGACGGTCCCGCCGGTGACGCGCTCGCCGGGGTTGCGGACGACGGAACGCGACTCGCCGGTCAGGGTCGACTCGTCCAGCTCGGCGGGAGCTTCCACGACCTCACCGTCGGCGGGAACGCGACCACCGGGACGCACCAGGACGACATCGCCCAGGCGAAGCTCGGCGATCGGCACCTTCTCGATCCCCGCCCCGGTCTCCCGCTCCGCGGTGTCCGGGAGCAGCGCCGCCAGCGTGTCCAGCGCGCTCCGCGCTTGGCCGATGGCCTTCATCTCCTGCCAGTGACCGAGGAGCATGACGACGATCAGCGCGGCCAGCTCCCACCAGAACTCGAGGTCAAAGAAGCCGAGGCTGGTCGCCCAGCTCGCGACGAAGGCGACCACGATCGCCATCGAGATGAGCAGCATCATCCCAGGCTGGCGCGCGCGTATCTCGGACCAGCCGCCCTCCAGAAAGACCCGCCCGCCGTAGACGAAGATGACGGTGCCGAGAACCGGAGGAACGACGTCGGTCAGCGCCTCGGGCATCGAGTAGCCGAACCACCCCTGCACCGTCTCGCTGAAGACGATGACCGGGAGCGCGAGGACCAGCGTCAGCCAGAAGCGCTTCCGGAAGATATCGGCGTGCCCGGCGTGGTCGTGCCCGGCGTGCGTCTCATCGTCGTCGCGCGCCGAACCGCGCTGCCCATGCCGATGCCGGTGCTCGCCCCCGGTCATTGCCGAGGGCCGTGCCTCAGCCTCGATATGCGGTTAGCCGCAGCCGCTGGTGGCGCCGCAGGTGCGGCATGTGAGACAGGTACCGGCGCGCACCAGGTCGACCGAGCCACAGCTCCAGCACACCTCTCCGGTGGCCGTCATCCGGATTCGCGCGGACCCGCCGCCGTTGGTCGTGGTCGGTGCGTCGCTGAGCTTCATCTGGCCCTTGCCCTCGAGCTCGGCCCGATACGCGTCCGTCAGAATTCCGATCGTGCGCTGATCCTCCTCGCCGAGGAACTTCGAACCCATCCAGCGCGCCAGATAGTCGACGACCGAGCGCGCCATCGGAATCGCCGGATAGCCGGTCATGCCGGCCGGCTCGAAACGGTGATCGACGTACTTGCTGATCAGCGCCTCGACCGGGACGCCGTGCTGGAGCGCCATGGACCATGCGATGGCCAGCGAGTCGACCAGACCCGAGACGGTGGAGCCCTGCTTGCTCATCTTGATGAACACCTCGCCCGGCGCGCCGTCGTCGTAAAGGCCAACCGTGATGTAGCCCTCCTGCCCGCCGACGGTGAACTTGTGGGTCAGCGCATGACGATCGTCGGGGAGACGGCGTCTGACGGGCGCCGACTCGCGCCCTTCGGACCCCTGCGAGGACGAGTCGGCGATGGAGAGCGGCTGGGTGCGCTTGGAGCCGTCGCGGTAGACGGCGATGGCCTTGAGCCCGAGCCTCCACCCCAGCGTGTAGATGTCGGCCACATCCTGAACCGTGGCCTCGTTCGGCAGGTTGACCGTCTTGCTGATGGCCCCCGAGACGAAGGGCTGCACGGCGGCCATCATGCGCACATGCCCCTCGGGCGCGATGGACCGGCCGCCCGGCAGGCCGAACGCGCAGTCGAAGACCGGCAGGTGCTCCCGGTCCAGCCCCGGAGCGCCGTCGATGGCACCGTGCTCGTCGATGTGCTCGATGATCGCGGCACGAGCCGCCTCGGCGTAGCCGAGGCTGATCAGGGCACGCTCGACATCGGTGTTGACGAGCTTCATCATGCCGCCGCCGACCAGCGTCTTGTAGCTGACGAGGCCGATCGCCGGCTCGATGCCCGTCGTGCTGGCGTCCATCATGAAGCTGATCGTGCCGGTCGGAGCGATGACGGAAACCTGGGCGTTGCGGTAGCCGAAAGCGCCCTGGGGGGCGCTCTGGCCGAGCTGCACAGCTCGCTGGAGCGCGTCGATCGCCGCAGCCCGCACCTGGCCGTAGTTGCCGGCCGGCGCCGAGTCCGCGAGCGCGTCGGCCGCATCGCGGTGCATGCGCACCACGCGGTCCTGCGCCTCGCGATCGGCCTCGTACCCGTCGTATGGTCCGACCACGCCCGCCACGCGGGCCGACTGCGCGTAGGCCTCACCCTGCATGAGAGCCGTGATCGCACCCGCCCACGCCCTGCCGGCGTCCGAGTCGTACGCCAACCCGAGACACATGAGGAGCGAGCCGAGGTTGGTGTAGCCGAGGCCGAGCTGGCGGTAGGCTCGCGCGTTGTCCCCGATGCGCCTCGTGGGGTAGCTGGCCGGCGTGACGATGATCTCCTGAGCCGTCAGCATGACGCGCACGGCGTGGCGGAAGTGCTCGATCTGGAACGTTCCGTCCTCCGCCAGGAACGTCATGAGGTTGATGGATGCCAGGTTGCACGCCGAGTCGTCGATGTGCATGTACTCCGAGCACGGGTTGGACCCGTTGATGCGACCCGCGTTGGGAGACGTGTGCCAACGCTGGATGGCATCGTCGTACTGCACGCCGGGGTCACCGCACACGTGCGCCGCGAGGGCGATCTCGTCGAGCAGGTCGGAGGCCGGCATCTGCCACGCCTGCTCGTCGCTGGCGACGTATCGCGCGGACCACGACTCACCGCTCTCGACCCGCGCGAAGAAGTCGTCCGTGAGCCTGACCGAATTGTTCGCGTTCTGGAACTGGATGGATCGCCAGGCCTCGCCGTTGAGGCCAAGGTCGTAGCCGGCGTCGCCGAGCGCGTAGGCCTTGCGCTCCTCCGCCGCCTTGCACCGGATGAAATCGACGATGTCGGGGTGATCGCCGTCGAGGATGACCATCTTGGCGGCGCGGCGGGTGCCGCCACCCGACTTGATGGAGCCCGCGCCCGAGTCGGCCCAGCGCATGAAGCTGACCGGGCCCGAGGCCTGGCCGCCGTTGGAGAGCGCCTCGCCATCCGCGCGGATGCGCGAGAGGTTGGCGCCCGCGCCGGAGCCGCCACGGAAGATCTCGGACTCGGAGGCGATCCACCTCTGGATGGACGGCATGGTGTCCTTGATCGACAGGATGAAGCACGCCGAGCACTGGTTGACCTGCGGCTCGCCGGGCTCGACCGGAGGGTCGTCCACGTCGAGGATGCGATCGGGGTCGTGCTCGCGGGCGGCGACCTGAACACCACAGTTGAACCACACCGGCGAGTTGAAGGCCGCGCGCTGAGCCACGAGCAGGTGCCGGAGCTCCTCTGCGAACGCCTCGGCCTCATCCCCGTCGGCGAAGTACGAGCCCTTCTCGCCGTGGTAGCGCAGGGTGTCGACCACGCGGTCGATTAGCTCGCGCAGGCTCGTCTCGCGACGCGGGTCGTCCTGGCCGTAGCGAAAATACTTGCTCGCCACGATGTTGACGGCCGCGTCGGACCAGGCGGAGGGAAACTCGCAGTCGATCTGCTCGAAGACGACGCGCTCCGAGCCATCCGGGGCCCGCTCCGCGATACGGGCCTGGCGCAGGCTCCACTCGATGGCGTCCCACGGATGCACGTCGGGCTGCGTGAATCGCCGGACGATCCCCAGGTCTCTGCGCGCTGTCGGGCTGGGCACTTCAGTCGCCATCCGGTGTCTCCTGGTTTGTCGAGGTATCCCGCCCACCGCGCAGCGCTCTGAGGCGGCCGCGCCCACTGGCCGACGCGCCTCCGACGGTAGTGAGGGTATCGAACATCTGTTCGTCGAGCGACCCCTGTTCGCGAGGCAGAGGCGGCTCGCGCTCCAGGCGCGCCAGCTCCTCCTCGAACTCCTCCAGATCCGCAAACGCCCTGTAGACGGAGGCGAAGCGCACGTACGCGACCGCATCGATCTCCTTAAGCCGGCGCAGCGCGAGGTCGCCGATGAGCGCGCTCCGGACCTCCCGGCGCAGACGATTCCGCAGCTCCCCCTCGATGTCGCGCACCGCCACCTCGAGCAGGCCCGTGGCCACCGCCCGCTTGTGGCATGCGCGCTGGAGACCGTCGAGCAGCTTCTGTCGATCGAACGGCTGCCGATCGCCGGAACTCTTGATGACGAGCAGCGGCGTCTCCTCCACGCGCTCGTAGCTGGTGAAGCGCCGTCCGCAGGACTGGCACTCGCGACGGCGCCTGATGGCGTCCTTCGTGTCGGGGACTCGCGACTCGACCACGCGGTGCTCGGGGTGATCACAGAAGGGGCAGATCATCCGGTTTCCTGTCGGGGAGAACCCAACGGCCGGACTCGCCGACCACTAGGTCTAGTGTGTGACGATCGGTTCCCACCCCATATTCGGGGTGTGGCGCAGAATCCTTCCCTGTCCCGCAGATCGATGCAAGCTTCGTCGCAGAACTTCTCGCCGCTCCGCGCGAAAATCGAGCGTCGTCTTTCCAATCGCCGCCGAGAAGGGTGCTTGTGGACATGGCCAACCTGACCTACGGAACCGCGGACTCGCCGGTGGGGACGCTGCTCCTCGTCGCGGGCAAGACCGGCCTCGTCCGGCTCGTCTACGCCCGGGGCGAAGCCGCCGAGGACGAACCGGACCGCATCGCCGCGGCGATCTCGCCCCAGATCGTCGAGGACCAGGATTCCGTGGGCGCGGCCCGCGCACAACTCGACGAGTATTTCGCCGACACCCGGCGAGAGTTCGAGCTTCGGGTCGACCTCGCCGCGGTCGGCGCCTTCGGCCGGGACGTGCTCCAAGCCGCCGCCGCAATTCCCTACGGCCAGACGCTGACCTACGGAGCGCTCGCCGACCTGATCGGGCGACCGCGCGCAAGCCGCGCCGTGGGCAACGCGCTCGCCGCCAACCCGGTCCCGATCGTCGTGCCGTGCCACCGCGTGCTGCGAATGGACGGGGGTCGCGGCGGCTACGCCGGGGGCGCCGAGATCAAGCGCGTCCTGCTGGACATCGAGGACGGTCGAAGGGAAGGTCCCCCAGCCGTCAGTTGAGCATCGAGATCCGATTGGCCGGCCAGTAGATCGCCTCGGCCTGGCCGATGATGCTATCGACGTCCACGAAGGGTGCCGGGGTGCCCCCGGGCAAGCCGTTCTCGGTCCACTGGCTGGAGTCGCAGGACTGTGGACGATTGTCGCCCAGCACGAAGACGTGGCCCGCGGGAACCGTCTCCTCGGCGAGGGCATTGTTGCTGGGCAGTCGGGCGCTCGAGACGACGTACGGCTCGCCGTTGACGATCGGCGGTCCCGTCGCCGGAACCTCGACCGTGTCGCCCGCGACCGCGATGACGCGCTTGACGAAGGGGATGTCGGGATCCTGCGCGCTGCTGCAGGTTCGACGCGCCGCGCGCGGCGCGTCGAACACGATGATGTCGCCGCGCCCAACATCGCGGAAGCGGTAGATGAGACGGTTGGCCAGGATGCGATCTCCGCCGCTGCTCTCGCTCGCGCCGCGGATGGTGGGCTGCATCGACTCGGTGGGAATTCGGTACGGCTTGGCGAGGGTCGCCTGCACGAGAAACGCAAGCGAAAGGGCGATCATGACCGGCACGAGCAGGTCGCGCAGCAGTTGGCGCATAGGCTCTCGGGGCCTCTACCCGTCAGACGCGCCGCCGCGCCGCGCCCAGATGCCTGCACCGATGGCCACCACCAACACCACTCCCGCCAGGCCGATCCACAGGCCCAGGCTCGATCCGCCATCGTCGACGTCGACGATGTCGGAGCCGATCTGGTTGGCGCCGCACGCCTCCCCGGGCTTCTCCACGTTCGTGATCCGGGCGTCCGACAGCACCTCGACGAGGGCGCCGTACTGCCGCTCGTCGTCGCGCACGAGGCCGAACGCCTCGTCGAACTCCGCCGGTGTGTAGCACTCGTCGATCTGGCCGTTGTCCTCGAAATCGTTCAGGATGTCGCGTCCGTCAGCCAGCGCTCCCGCCGGAGCGAGCAGCGCCCCGAGAGCGATGATGACGAGAAACAGAGCGCGGCGCAGAAGAGCCCCCGGAACGTGGACCTGACGGGGCGGGATCAGCCCCACGGCGCCGCGGATGCTAACGGCGGCCCCGGAGCCCGACAAGCGCCCCGGGCGGCGACCGCGCTCGGTGTCGCCGCGTTGGCGGGTTGGGCCGCCCTCGCGTGCTGGGCGGGCGGCTACGACCCGGGCGACGGGCTTGGCGGGCGCGGCGCCCAGGGCGCGGCCTTTGGGCTTGCGATCGCCGCCCCAATCGCGGCGGCCGCCGTGTGGCAGGCGCGCGGACGACCGGCGCTTCGAGCCCGGACATCCCTCCTGAGCCTGGGGGCCATGGCCGGGCTGTGGCTGTGGACCCTCCTCTCGATCGGCTGGGCCGCGGCCCCGGATCTCGCATGGCTCGACGCCAACCGGACGGCGATCGCCGTGGCCGCCTTGGCCGCGGGGCTGGCTCTCGGCGCGCTGATTCCCCGCGCCGGGGAGCGACTGGCGCTCGGGCTCAGCGCCGCGGCGCTGGCGCCGATTGGCTGGGCGCTGACGGTCGCGGTGTTCCCCGAGGCCAGCGGGTCGTCGCGTCAACTCGCCCGGCTCTCCGAGCCACTCGGCTACTGGAACGCCCTCGCGTTGGTGGCCGCCTTCGCAATGCCCGGTGCGCTGGCGTTGGCGTCGAAGCGGCGCCTCGGTCGCGCGACGGTGCCCCTCGCGGCAGCCTGGATCGCCCTCCTCGCCACAACCGGCACCCTGACCCTGTCGCGCGGAGGGATGCTCGCCTTCGCCGTCGCCGCGCTCGTCACCCTCGCCGCGCTGCCGCGACGCGGGCCCGCCTGCCTGGCGCTGGTGGCCGGTATCGCGGGCGCGGCGCTGCCGGTCGCGTTCGGGCTCACCGACGACTCCTACAGAACGGACGGCCTGACCGCGGCGGCACGGGCGGACGCGGGCCTCGCGCTGGGGTGGCGGCTCGCCGTCGGCGTCGCGGTCGCCGTGACCATCGTCGTCGTCGCCCGACGGCTCGGCTGGCGGGCTCCCCGCGTGGAGCCAGGTCGGATCCGCGCGGGGCTCTCCGGGCTGGCGATACTTCTCGCGCTCGGGCTGGTCGTGGCCGTCGCTCTCAGCGCCAGCGTGCGCGGCGGGCTCGGCGACGATGCGAGCGGGGTCGTGGGCAACAGCAGCTCCCGCTTCACCGACCTCGGCGCGAACAACCGGCCACAGTGGTGGGGCGAGGCCATCCGGGGCTTCGCGGCGTCGCCGCTCGCCGGCCACGGCGGTGGCGGCTTCGAGCTCGTGCATCTCCAGGAGCGTCCCGAGGACTCGGCCGACGCATTCATCCCCGGCGAGCCCCACCAGGTGGAGCTGCGCCTGCTCTCGGGGCTCGGCCTCGTCGGGCTCGCCCTCTTCTTGGCGGTGCTCGGGGGAGTCGCTTGGGGGGCCCTGCGCGCCCGCGCCGCCGGACGCGGCGAGGCGCTGGGGCTGCCGACCGCGATCGCCGTGGCCTTCCTCGTTCAGGCGCAGGTCGATTGGAGCTTCGCCATCCCTGCGCTGATCGTGCCCGCCGCCGCGGCGGCTGGAGTCATCCTCGCGCGCGCGGAGCCCGCGGGACCCGAGCGGCGGGGCGGGCGACGAGATCCGCTGACGGCCCTCGCGCTGGTCGCCGTCACCTCCATCATGATCGGTTCGGCCCTTCTCCCGTGGCTCTCCGAAAGCCGTTCGGCCGCCGCCAACGACGCGCTCCTCGCAGGCGACCCCGAGCTGGCCATCGACCGCGCCAGGGCGGCGCGTTCGCTCAACCCCTACTCCCTCAACCCCCTGCTCATCCAGGGAGCGGCCTACGCGGACCTGCGCGACCGATCCCGCGAGCTGGGCGCCTACCGCGAGATGACCCGCATACAGCCCGACAACCCCCGGGCGTGGTCACGCTTCGCCGTCGCTCTGGGCCCGGATCCGCGCGCGGCGGCGGCCTGGCGCGAGGTCCTCCGGCTTAACCCAGGGGACCGGCGGGCCCGGGCGGAGCAGGGGCTTCCGTGACCTCTCCGATCTCCGGCTCGCGCGCGCCGACCGCCTCCCGGCGAGCGCCCGCCAGGCGTCGCCGCAAGCGCGGCACCAGCACCGCCGCCTCCCACACGATGCGGCGACTCATCTTCGAACGACCGCGGACACGCTCGCTGAACGTGATCGGAACCTCCCGAACCCGATACCCGGCGAGAAGCGCTCGGTAGGTGAGCTCGATCTGAAAGGCGTATCCCGCCGACGTCACCTCGTCGAACGGGATCGACTCGAGCACCGGGCGCCGGAAACACTTGAAGCCGCCCGTCAGATCCCGCACACCGACGCGGAGCACGCGCCGGGCGTACCAGCAACCTCCCCGGCTGACCGCGCGCCGAACCACGCCCCATCGTTGAACGCCTCCGCCGGGCACGTAGCGCGACCCGAGCACGAGGTCGGCGGACCGCGTGGCGTCGACGAGCGCCGGAAGCGCCCTCGGCCGGTGCGAGAAATCGCAGTCCATCTCGACGACGAGGGACGCCCCCGAATCGAGCGCCCGCCGAAAGCCGGCCCGATACGCGGGGCCGATGCCCTCCTTGCGGCTGCGCCGCAGGACGGCCACGCGCGCATCGCGCGCGGCGAGCGCCTCGACCAGATCCGCCGTTCCGTCGGGGGAGCCATCGTCGACCACCAGAAGACGACCGTCCCAATGGTTCTCGTCGATCACCTCGATCAGGGCGTCGAGCATCGGCACGACGTTCTCGGCCTCGTTGTAGGTCGGCAAGATGATCCACACCTGGCCGGGGTCGGAGTGGACGGTCATCGGGCGGGCAGGCTGATTCCGAAGGTGAACGGGCCGTCGAGGGGGCGGGGGGCGCCCCCGCGCTCGGCGCGGGCGGGAAGATGCGACAGACGCACTCCGAGCGCCGAGGCGGCGGCTGGAATGCCCGGGCTCAACTCGATGCTGGTCTCCATCCAGGTGGCTCGGCCGACGCCGTGGATGTGCAGCGTCGCGTAGCGAGTGCCGACATCGTCCCAGACCTCCACCAGACCCATGCCCGGCGCGAGGCTCGCGACGCTGATCTCGCCGTCGGTGAGGCATCCGAGGGTCAGCACCGAGCGCTCCCGGTAGCGCTCGATCGACCACAGGCAGACGGCGCCCTGGGGATCGAGGCGCGCCTGGCCGACGGGCACCAGACCGGCGAAACTTCCGCGCGAGCGAGCGGGGGCCCGGGATGACGGCGGCGGAGCGGGCGCGTCGGTGGGCTCGCGGGGGACGTCCGCGGTCGTGCGCTTCGGCATCAGGTCCAGCTCGATCTCGAGGGGCTCCGCGAGCAGCGGGCGCTCGACGGCGCCGCGGCGCGATACAGCGGTGCGAGCCAGACCGGTGATCGTGAGGGTCAGGCAACGCGCACCGGAGGGCGGCGCGGGCTCGATCCACGCGGTTGCCTGAAGCGATCCGAGCCCGGCCGACTGTCCGACGAGATCCACGGTGTAGCTCG
>JAUVQP010000139.1 GCA_030598075.1 Miltoncostaeaceae bacterium
CGGGGGGCCCCCCCCGCGCCGCGCCCCCCCCGCCCCCCCCCGGGCCGCCGCCGCCCTGCGGGTCCGGGGGGCGCGGGGCGCGGCGCCCCCCGCCCCGCGGCCCACGGGCGCTGCCGGCTCGACCCATCGCGTGCGCCGCGGCGACACGCTCGGGGCGATCGCGCGCCGCTATGGGACCAGCATCGAGGCCATCGTCCGGGCGAACGGTCTTCGCGACCGCAACTCCATCGTCGTGGGCGCGTCTCTTCGAATTCCGTCCCGGGGCGCGGCGGCGGGGCCGGGATCGAGCGTGGCGCGGCTGTTGGACGAGGCCTCGGCCCGGCATGGTGTGAGCGCCCCGCTCGCACGCGCCGTCGCGTGGCAAGAGAGTCGCTTTCGGCAGTCGGCGGTGTCGTCCGCCGGAGCCGTCGGCGTCATGCAGCTGATGCCGGCCACCGCCCGGTGGATCGGCGCGGCGCTCCTCGGCCGTCCGGTCGAGCGCCGTCGGGTCGCCGACAACATCGAGGCCGGCGTCGCGTACATCGCCTACCTGCGGCGTAGAACCGGTAGCACCGAGCGGGCGCTGGCCGCTTACTATCAGGGGCCGGGGTCGGTCAGCCGCAACGGGCCCTCTCCAAAGACCCTGGCCTATGTGGCGTCGGTGATGTCCGCCGTCGGGCGCGTGTAGATTCGTCGCCGCCCGCCGCTGAACGGCGACGCGCCCAGCTCTCGGTAGACGATTGTTCCGGCGGCACGCGTGGCGGCCGCCCAGCGCTGGGTGGCGAGGTCGACCGCCCCGATTCCGGCGAAGGCGCCGCCGATGACGGCACCCAGGGGCGCCCGCCACACGAGCATCGCGACGATCAGGATGAGCGGCATCGTCAGCTTGAGCACCGAACGTCTGAGCGTGTCGGCCGGGGCTTCGAGGGTGGCGCCGGGGTCGGGCGCCGCCGCCGCCGCGGCGGCGCTCCGAAACCAGCGGTAGCCGATCATCCTCTGGACCAGCATGAGGGCGGCCATCGCCACGGCGAAGGAGATAACCGCCCGCCCGGGAGAGGTGCCGAATGCCACCGAGGCGCAGAGGCCCAAGACGCCCAGCGCGACGTTGCCGGCGCCTTCGATGCGAAGCTCGCGGTCCACGGGGGCGATGGGTCTCATCGGCGTGGGATACTGGCACAGTGCCCTCCGCGCTCGACGCGACTCCGCTCGACGGTCAGTTGGTGGGCGACGGTATGGACGAGATCGCGGACCTCGCGATTCGTGCCGAGGACGCCGGCTTCCGTCGCCTCTGGGCGCCCGAGCTGTACCGCTCGGCCACGATCCCCCTGGCCGCGGCCGTCGCGGCGACGGACCGCATCGAGGTCGGGACCGGCATCGCCCTGGCATTCACGCGCAGCCCGATGGTCCTTGCGCTCGAGGCCCTCGATCTGGATGAGTTCTCGGGGGGGCGCTTCGTGCTCGGGCTCGGCGCCGGCGTCCGCCGTCTGAACGAGAGCTGGCATGCCGCCGCCTACCGGCCCGCCGTCGCTCGAATGCGCGAGCTCGTCGCGGCGGTGCGCGAGCTGATCGCCGCGCTCGCGGAGCGCCGCGACGCGCGCGCGCCGGGTCGCCACTACGACATCCACGTCCGGGGGCTACGGCGCCCCGGTCCTCCGCGCCGAGCGGCGATCCCCGTGTGGCTCGCCGCGGTTCGCCCCAGGATGACGGCGCTGGCCGGCGAGATTGCGGACGGCTTCTTGGACCACCCCGTGACGAGCCCCGAGTGGATGGCGGAGCGGATCCGGCCCGCGCTCCAAGAGGCCGCCGATCGGGCGGGCCGGCCGCGGCCCGAGTTCGGCGGCGGGGCCATCACCGCCGTGAGCGACGAGGACCCCGACGCGGCTCGGCGCGCCGCCGCGCTGTCGGTGGGCTTCTACGCCACCGTCAAGAGCTACGAGGAGCTCTTCGCCGAGCACGGCTTCGCGGATCGTCTGCCTCCCATCCGACGAGCTTTCGCCGCCGAGGACGCGGACCGCCTTGCGGACGCTGTCGGGATCGACATGACCCGGGCTTTCGCGGCCGCCGGCTCGGCCGGGGAGGTGCGCGCCCGGCTCGAGCGCTATGCGGAGGTGTCGGACCGGCTGTGGCTCGTGCCGCCCCATCACATGCAGAGTCCGCCCGCGGTAGCTCGTTGGCAGCGGGCCCTGCTCGTCGCGTTTGCCCGGTGATCTCCTGGAAGGCCGCGGACGCGACTCAGGCCTGAGGCCGGAGCCCCCGTCGCGCGGTGGCGGCTCCGGGGTCGCGGCCGCCGCCATCGATCGGCAGGACGTCTCGGGAGTCGTGGCCAGGCTCGGTCGCCGAGTGACGCCCGAGCTGCACCGCTGCGGTAGGGGACGCGCGCTCGATGGCGAAGTACCGGCGCGATGCCACCTGATGCCCACGCCCTCGAAGAGCGCCTCCGACGGGACTACGAGCGATTCAGCCCCGCCCAGCAGGCGCTTGCTCGCTATCTGTCCGACCACCTGGCGGACATCCCGCTCATGTCGGCGCACGAGATTGCTCGCGCTTCTCACTGCAGTCCCGCGACCGTGGTTCGCTTCGCCCAGAGTCTCGGCTACGCCGGCTACCCCGAGATGCAGATCATCGTCCGGCGGGCCCAGCGCCCGGGCCTCCCGATCCGGCGCTCGCCCGGCTCCGGAGGCGACAGCGGGCTGGCGCGGGAACTCATCGCCGATCGAAACGCCGTGGAGACCGCCGCCGAGCGGCTCGGGTCTCCCGGCTTGGCACCGCTGATCGCGGCCCTCGGGACCCGCTCGCCCATCCTGCTCGCCGGAGAGGGGCATGCCCGCCCCGTGCTGATCCTGCTGCAGCAGCGTCTCGCGGCCTCGGGTCGCGCCGCTCACCTCGTCACCGAGCTTGACGCCGTCGGGCGCATCACCCTCGATGCCCTGCCCGTCAGAGGTGCTGTGCTCGCCGTCGCGCTCGGGCGCGAGACCCGGGTGGCCGAGGCGGCGGTGATGGCCGCCCGTTCCGTGGGCGCGCCCGCGCCGACCCTGGTCGACTCCGCGCTGTCTCCGCTCGCGCGCAGTTCGCTCGCGCGCGTCGTGCCGGCCGATCCCGGCGAGGCCGGACCCAGCATCGTGGCGATGGTCGCCGTTGCGCAGGCGCTCACTCGGGGGCTCGCTCCGGCGGCCCGGACGCTCCCCGTCGCGGCGGTCGGCGCCTAGTGCCGTGTCAGGAAACCCTTGCCCCGTTCTTCCTCGCTGCAAACCATCTAGGGATGCGGTGTCCTCGGTCATCGCCATGGGCTCAACCATGGCGATGACGCTGCGTCCTTGCCCCGCGGGGTTTTCGCGGCCAGAACACGCCATGGTTTCCTGCCACGGCACTAGGCGACCGGTTCGCTAAAGCGAAAGCTCGATCGCGACCGCACCCGCGGCGGCGAGCAGACCGACGAGTCCGACCGCCACGGCGCGGGGCGGGGATCGGGCCGGCCGATCAGGCGGGAGCCGACCTACCGGTTCGTTCGGGTCGCGGCCGAGCGAAGGCGGCGAGGAGGGCCGAGAGGAGGAGGAGCGCCAGCGCGGCAGCGGCAGCGAAGACGGTCAGCTCTCGGAGCTTCTCGACCGGCGCGACGATGCCTCCGATGTCGGCGAAGACCGCGCGCAGGTCCTCGTTGCTGACGCTCTGGGCATAGATGCCCCCGCTCTGCGTGGCCATGGAGGCCAGCGTCTCGGCCGGCGTCGCGCGAGAGCGACTGCCCTGGTCGTCTCCGAGCTGGATCGTGTAGATGGGGACGTTGAGCGCCGCCGCGCGGGCGGTGGCGTCGGCTGGGGGAATGGCGCGCAGGATGGAGTTCGCGCCGTCCGTGAGGACGAGGATGCGCCCCGAGGACTCCGCGGGGCTCGACGGTGGCGGATCGAGCGCGCCGGACGACCGGAGCGACCCGAGCCCCGCGACCACCGCCTCGCCGAGGACGGTCCCCTCGCGAGTCTCGCCGATGCGATCGAGCGCCTGATTGACGAGGGCCTTGTCGGACTCCGGCGCCAGAAGGACGTCGACGCGGTCCGAGAAGGTCAGCACTCCGACGCGCGTTCCCTCGGGGGCCTCGTCGACGAAGCGTTGCGCCGCCTCGACGGCCGCGTCGAGGCGGCTCGGCTCGAGGTCGGTCTTGAGCATCGAGTTGGAGACGTCGATCGCGAGGACGATCGCGCTCTGCTCCTGGTCCTCGGTCGCGTCGGCCGAGGGCCGCGAGAGGCTCA
>JAUVQP010000140.1 GCA_030598075.1 Miltoncostaeaceae bacterium
AGCGGAGCGGATAGGAGTCCCGCCGCTGGCTCATGGCGGCAAGCGTCCGGATGGTGCCGCCCACACCGACGACCCGGCCGCCGCGACGGTGCAAGAACTCGAGTTCGGAGAACTCGGCATCGAGGTGCCGTCGTAGCGCGAGCAGATCGGCGGCCGACGTCTGGTCGCCGGAGAGAAAGCGCTCGGTCATTCTCACAGCGCCGATGGGTTTGCTGCCGTCGTCGACCATGGCCCGGCGAGCGACTCGCACCACCTGCACGCTCCCGCCGCCGACATCGAGCACGAAGCCGTTGGTCAGCGTCGTGCTGTTGACGGCCCCGAGGTAGCCGTAGCGAGCCTCCTCGCGCGCGTCGAGTACGCGCACGGGGAGCTCGCCGCCGGCCGACAGCGCCTCCATGACCTCGTCGCGGTTGACGGCGCCGCGCGCCGCGCTGGTGGCGACCGCCCGAACGTCGGTGATGCCGGCGGCCCGGCAGAACGCCGCGTACAGGCGGGCGGCATGGCGAGCTCGATCGAGCGCGTCGTCGGCGAGGCGGCTCCCGTCCGCTCCTGCCGAGAGGCGCACGGGCTCGCGGACCTCATCGACGAGTTGGAACGAGCCTCCGGGCCTATAGCGGAAGACCACGAGCCGAAAGGTGTTCGACCCCAGGTCGATCACGGCGAGACGGCGCTCGCTGCGAGAGCTGTCGGCGCGGGTCGCCGCCGCGACACTCGCGGGCGCTTGGGGGTCCGGTCTACTCACCTGGCGCACGGCCCTCCGGTGTCGGTGGGGGCGCGACGCGGCGCTCGCCGGCGGGAAGCGGCGCCGCAGGGGCCGCTAACCCACTCATAACGCGCCGTCAACCCGCGCCCTACCCGCGGGCGGCAAGGATGCGTACCGAACACGGCAACGGATCCCGATCGGAGGATGCCATGACCGCCTTGAACGTGTCCGACGAACGCGAGCTTGCCCGCATCGAGCGGCTGCTTCGCCGCCTCGACCCGGCCGAGTCCGAGCCCTGCACCGTTTCGGGTTGTCTGCACCTCGGCCACGGGGTCATCGAGAGCGGCGCCGTCGCGCTCCTGCCTGCGGCCTGACGGTCGCGTAGGCGCCGAGGTCCCCCCGACGGTTCACGATTCGGCGCTTGCCCCGCCTGCCGGCGCACCCCCCGCGCCGGCAGTGCCGGGGACGATCTCTTTGAGGTAGGGCGGCTCCGGCCGGCTGGTGAGGGCGAGCCGTCCCGCGGCCAGCTCCTCGAGTGCCCCGCCGGCCACCTCGGCCCGCCAGCCCTCGGCGAGCACGCCCGGATCACGATCCGCGCCGAGGGTTGCCGAGAGAAAGGCGGTGATCTCGTCCCGGGTCGCGAGGATGCTGGGGGCCACGTCCGCGGCCGCGGCGCGTCCGCCCACGAGCACCGCGGCCAGGGGGACCAGCGTCTCGAGACGAGCCTGGATCGAGGGGGGAGGGGCCGCCGGAAGCCGGACGGGATCGCCCGCGTCACCTTCGGCAAGGGCGAGGAGAACGGCGTCGGCGTCGCTGGGCCGGAAGCGGCTGGGGAGGCCCCGTTCGCCGAGCACCGCGTCACGGCTCTTCGGCTTCCGCCGCGCGAGCTGAACGAGGGAGCGGTCGGGGAGGATCCATCCCACCGGAAGGTCGCGCTCTGCCGCCTCGCGCTCGCGCCACGCGGCCAGCGCGCGGAGGCGGCTCCTCTCGCGGGGCGAGAGGCGGCCCTGACCCTTGACCCGTCGCCAGGCCGTCTCCGGGTCGGGTACCAGTTGGACGTCCGGGCCGAAGCGCCGCAGGACCTCCTCCTCGACCCAGCCCTCGCGCCCCTGCTCGCGCGCCCGATCCGCGAGCGCGTCGTACAGCTCGATCAGGTGCCGCACGTCGGCCGCCGCGTAGAGCAGTTGGGCGTCCGAGAGGGGCCGACGGCTCCAATCCGTATAGCGCTCGCCCTTGTCGAGGTCGACGGACAACACCCGTGCCAGCAGCGACGCGAGCCCCTGCCCGGCCCCGAGGCCCGCGAAGCCCGCCGCGATCTGGACGTCCCGGAGGTTGCGCGGCCGCGTGGCGAAGGCGAGCCCCAGCAGTTGCAGATCCGCCGAGGGGGCGTGCATGACGACCTCGACCGACGGATCCTCGACGAGCTCGGAGATCGGTTCGAGCGGGGCTCCGCGGATGGGATCGACCAGAGCGATGTCGTCGCCGATCGCCACCTGCGCCAAGCACGCGATCGGGGCGTAGGTCCGCTCCCACAGGAACTCGAAGTCCAACGCGATGCGACCGCTCGTCCGCGCGGCGTCGGCGACGGCGGCGACCCCTGGAGCGTCGGTGATCGATGTGGGGTGCCTCACGTCCGTCACACACTAGCCGGGCTCGCCGGGGCGGCGCGGACGGGAGCCGTCGACGAGCATCCAGAGCACTCCGGCGCCTGCGGCGGATCCGGCGACGCTGGTCCCCACGAGGGTTGTCAGGAGCCCCGGCTCCGCGTCGAGGCTGGCGAAGGCGATGGCGGTCGCCAGCGTCAGCGTGGCCCCGGCGACTCCGAGAACCGCCGCCGCGAGGAGCAGCGGCAGCTCGAGGGGGCGGCGTGCCAGAAGCGGGGCGAGCACCGCGCCGGTCGCCGCGAAGGCGGTCAGGAGGCCCAGGGGGAGGGTCAGCCGCCCGGCGCGGAGGGCCGGGTCGAGCCCCGACACCTCGGTGAGGTTGCCGGCGAGCCAGGGGAGCGGGGCGCTGATCGCCGCCAGAAGTCCGCCGAGCCCCGCGCCGACCCCCCCGATGATCGATCCGGCGTGCGGGCCGCCCGCCGGATAGGCGATGCCGGAGCCCGCGATCCCGACCGCGCCCACGGCAACGGATCCGAGGCCCGCGACGAGGAGGACAAAGACGCCCACGTCGTGGCTCCCGCCGCCGAGCGGGACCGCCAGCGCGAAGAGAGGAAGGCCGACGATCGCCGCCCCGGACAGGGTGGTCGCGAGCGCGGGCAACCTGTGCTGCGTACCCGCGTCCGACAGGGCTGAGACGAGCCACCAGCCCGCGGCCGCCGAGGCCACGACCGACACGCCCAACGCCTGGGCGGCGAGGCCGGAGGGCGCGACGCTCCAGAGGGTGTCCACGCCACCGTCCGGCCGCGTCAGGAACGGAAGCCAGGTCGCGACGAGCGCGAGGATCGCCAACGCGACAGCGACGCCGGCCGCGGGGACGGCCGTGAGGAGGGCAGGCACCTCGCGTGCGGCCGAGTCGTGCGGCTCGGGGCTCCCGCGCCCGACCGCCGCCGGTTCCGGGGCGGGGCGGGGAGGGGGCGCAGCCCCCGACGACGCCGCTCCGGGGGCCGGCAGAGGGGTGCCCGGGCTCCACACCACCGAGAGCTCCGTGGCCCCGAGGGCGATGCGATCCCCGACCGCGAGGCGGACCGGTTCGGCCGCGGGAAGGCCGTTGACGACGGTTGCGCCACCGCTCAGATCCTGGATCGTGAGGATGTCGGGCGAGAGGAAGAAGCGAGCGTGAAGGCGCTGCAGCGCGGGGTCGGTCAGCACGACGTCCATCTTGCCGCTGCGTCCGAGCGTCGAGGAGCCGGGCATCAGCGAGAACCGCGCGCCGCGGTCCTGGCCCGCGATCACCTCGATGATGTCCGGCGTCACGCCGGCGCGAGGGGGGGCGCCATGTGCTCCGGTTCGGCCATCGGGGGGAACCTAGCGTCCCGACCGAGACATGAACGATGAGCCTCTCAGTCGGGGTGCTCGCCCCCGAGCCCGGTCGAGGGTCGCCCCGGGTCTCCCTGGGCAGAGACCGCCCCTCGGGGGTACTATGCCGAGACCCGGCGGGCGGTGTGCGCTGAGTACGCCGGTGCGCAGGGGTTTTCGTGAGCGGAGGCACGATTGCGTGCGCTCTGCTGACGCAGGCGGCTGCCCCGGCGGTCCGGGGCATCGAGAGAGTCCTTCAGGCCGCGTCGAGCGGTCTCGGAGACAGAAACGGAAGAACGCGACCCGCACCACCCATTTTCCATGCGAGAGGCGACGGTGATGGCGACGGCGCCGCCCGACCCATCGTCGCGCCGGCGAGCGCCCCGCGCTACGGGCAGGGCTGGGCAGAAGCCCGGACACGGCGCACAACGGAGACCGGATGAGCAGTAGCGGACACGACAGGACCGGCGCGCAGACGGGGCTTCCCGCCGAGCGGGGTCTCTACGATCCGCAGCTCGAGCACGACAGCTGCGGCGTGGGCTTCATCGCG
>JAUVQP010000105.1 GCA_030598075.1 Miltoncostaeaceae bacterium
GGCCGCCACGTTGTCCTCGAGATGGGCCAGATCTCCGGTGCCGGGAATCGGGGTGAGCATGGGCGAGCGGGCCAGGAGCCAGGCCAGCGCGATCTGAGCGCGCCGCGCGCCGTGCCGAGCGGCCACGGCGGAAAGCGGGTCGCCCCGTCTGCCCCCGGCCAGGGTCCCGCGGGCGAGTGGATACCACGGCATGAAGGGGATCCCCTCGCGCTCACAGACGTCGAGCACCGGATCCGAGGTTCGCTCACCAAAGTTGTAGCGATTCTGCACCGCCGCGATCGGGGTCACGAGGCGTGCTCGGGCGAGCTCGTCGGAGTCCACGTTGCAGACGCCGACGTGTCGGATCTTCCCCTCGACCACCAGGTCGGCGATGGCCCCGAACGACTCCTCGATGGGCACGTCGGGATCGGGGGCGTGCAACTGGTAGAGGTCGATGCGATCGAGCCTGAGCCGCCGCAGACTGCCCTCGCAGGCCGCGCGGAGGCGCTCCGGCCGGGCGTCGCGCGCCCAGGACCTACCCCCACCGTGCACCAACCCGCCCTTGGTGGTGATCAGGACATCGGCCGGATACGGAAAGAGCGCCTCGGCGATGAGCCGCTCCGACACCTCGGGCCCGTAGGAGTCGGCGGTATCGATGAGCGTGATGCCCAACTCGACCGCTCGCCGCAGGACGGCGTGCGCCGCCGGTCGATCGGAGGGCTCGCCGAGCCCTCCGGGGCCCGTGAGCCGCAGCGCCCCGAAGCCGAGGCGCGCGACCTCGATGTCGCCGATCATGACGGTGCCCGCGTCGGACGCCCTCACGGCGCGGCGCGCTCGTTCACCCTGGCAACCGTATCGAGATCAACCACAGCGTCGAGCAGGGACAATAGCTACGCTCGCGTCACAGCACCGCTCGACCGCAGGAGAACCGTGGTGTCGGCACCGCCAACATCCGACGCGCTGGTCATGTTCGGCGCGACCGGAGACCTCGCCCGCAAACAACTTTTTCGCGCCGTCTACCGGCTGGCGCACCGGGGCTTGCTGCGCGTGCCGGTCCTCGGGGTCGCCCTCGACGACTGGAGCACCGACGACCTGCGCGAGCGAGCGCGCACGGCGATCGCGGAGGCGGGGGAGCCGATCGACGACCGCGTCATGGACGAGCTTCTCCGCTCGCTCCGCTACGTCCGCGGCGACTACCGCGACCCGTCGACCTTCGTCTCCCTCAAGGAGGCGCTGGGCGGGGCGAAGAGTCCCCTCCTGCACCTCGCGGTACCGCCGTCGCTCTTCTCCGACGTGGCCGACGGGCTCGCCGAGGTTGGGCTGAACCGCGGCGGACGGCTGATGGTGGAGAAGCCGTTCGGCCACAGCGCGGCGTCGGCCGAGGAGTTGAACCGCCGGCTCCTCGCCCACTACGACGAGTCGCAGATCTTTCGCCTCGACCACTACCTTGGCAAGGAGCCACTGCGGAACCTGATGGTGCTCCGCTTCGCGAACGCCATCCTCGAGCCCCTGTGGAGCAGAGAGCGCGTGGCGGCCGTCAAGCTCACGATGACGGAGGCGTTCGACGTCTCGGATCGCGGCTCGTTCTACGATGCCACGGGGACGCTCAAGGATGTCGTCCAGAACCATCTGCTCCAGATGGCCACCCTGATCGCCATGGACGAGCCCGCGTCCGAGGATGCGGACGACCTGCGCGACAAGAAGGTCGAGGCCATGAGCACCATCCGCCCGCTCGAATCGTCGGATGTCGTGCGCGGCCAGTACTTGGGCTATCTGGACGTGGACGGGGTTGCACCCGACTCCACAACCGAGACCTTCGCCGCCGTTCGGCTGGCGTTCGAGAGCGATCGCTGGCGCGGGGTGCCGTTCCTGATCCGCACCGGCAAGGCGCTCGAGGAGACCATCACCCAGATCGACGTCGAGTTCCGCCGACCCGTGCGCCCGCTGTTCCTGAACGACGAGTGTCCGATCAACCGCCTGACGATCCCGCTGAAGCCGGCCGGACATCCGTCGTTGACGCTCATCTCGAAGAGCCCCGGCGAGGCCATGTCCCCGCGGGCCGTGCGCTACGAGGCGATCGAGGAGCACGGCGGAGGCGAGCCGCCCAAGGCCTACGAGTTGCTCATGGAGGAGGCCATGAAGGGCGATCAGACGCTCTTCGCGCGCGTCGACGGCGTCGAGGCGAGCTGGCGCGCGGTCGACGGTGTCGTGGCCGACCCCGGGCCGGTGCACGTCTACGAGCGCGGATCCTGGGGACCGCCGGAGGCCGCGGCGCTGGCGGCCGACGCCGGGGGCTGGCCCGAGCGCGCCGCCTGAGGGGCTACTCGGGCGAGCGGAGGACCGGGAATACGGCCTGCGCCGCGGCAGCGCACGCTGCGGTGCGGGCGCTCCGGCTCGCTAGCATGCCCCTCGCACCTCGCGGATGTGGCGGAATTGGTAGACGCGCACGGTTCAGGTCCGTGTGGGGGAGACCCCGTGGAGGTTCGAGTCCTCTCATCCGCATCCTGGGTCCGCCGTCAGGGCGCTTCGTCGACGCGTCCCCCCCTTTCCGTCATCCGAGCCGCCGTGCGCCCGGCCGACGGCCCCGCCGCTGGACGCCGGTGGAGGAGGTGCCCCGAACACCCGCCCGGGCGCCGCACACCTCACTTGGGCCGAAGGGCGCGCTACAGACCCAGCACGGCGTCGGCGTTGAGCCGCACGTAGTCCAGCGTCACCACGCCGTCGCGCGCGGCACACCGCGCCGACGCATCGGCGAACGGCTGCCGCAAGTCCTCGGGCAAGCGCTCCATGTGCAGGCGCAAGACGACCGTGCGCAGAAACTCCTCGGCCTGACCGCCGAGCTCCAGCCGTACGGGGGCGGGCTCGAGCCACGCCGCCGCCTCCGCGAAGCCGGCGGCGCGCAACCTCTGCGCCGTGACGTCCGGATCGGCGAAGTTCCAGGCCTCGACGAAGCCGCCGAGGTGCTCGGCAAACGGCTCCTCCCGCGCCGCGCGCGCGATGTCGGCCATGGCTCCGGCGAGGTTGCCCGCTCCACCGCACTGGAACACCAGGCGGCCGGCCGGCCGTAGCGCCGCCGCGAGCCGCGCGAACAGCGCTTCGTGGTCGAGCACCCAGTGAAACGTGGCGGTGGAGAAGACGGCGTCGACGGGCTCCGTCACGGCGAGCTCCA
This sequence comes from Miltoncostaeaceae bacterium, assembly GCA_030598075.1. Classification (GTDB taxonomy): domain Bacteria; phylum Actinomycetota; class Thermoleophilia; order Miltoncostaeales; family Miltoncostaeaceae; genus JARFPS01. The sequence goes on from JAUVQP010000105.1 coordinate 3,149, forward strand.
GCAGATCCGCGTGGATGAACGCGACCCGGTCGCCGAGGTCGGCCAACTCGCGGGAGGCCTGCTCGACCATGGCCACCGAGCCGTCGACCGCCACCACGCGCCCCGCGCGAAGCCGCTCGGCGAGAAGGCGCGTCACACGGCCGGTGCCACAGCCCGCGTCGAGGACGACCTCGTCGCCGCGGAGCGGTAGCCGCTCGAGCACCACCCGCCCCCAGTCGAGCTGCGGCCCCGAGACCGCGTGGTAGGACCCGGCGTCCCACTCGCGCCCGCCGCTCACGCTCCGCGGGAACGTCCGAGCCTCGCCGCGTTGCTCAGGTAGAGATAGGTGGTCGCGATCGCGGCGTACGGAACGAACAGCGCGTAGATGGCCGACCCGATCAGGTTGATGAGGACGAGCGGCATATCGGTCAGGAGCAGCAGCACCAGACCGAGCCCGGGGCCAACCACCAGAGCGACGACGTTGATGGCCGCCGCGATGGCGGCCGTGGGCAGCCACCGGCCGCGGACCACATCGACGCTGCGCCGGGACGCGTCCCAGCCGCAGCGGCCGTCGACCACGGCGGCCTGGGTGATGAAGAACCAGCGCACCAGGAGCCAGACGGCGACCGGAATGCCCACGACGGTGAGCGTGAGCAGCGCGATGATCGCGACGGCGCCGATCACGGGGGGGACGAAGCAGCGCACCGACCGAGCCGCGACCGCGACGCACTCGCCGAGGCGGGGCGGGCGCCCCGCGTCGATGTCGCGCATCGCCACGGCGACCAGGGCGTTGACGATGATCGCCGCGAGCCCCGCGCTGGCGACGCCGAACGGGGCCAGAGCGGTCAGCAGGCTCAGGGGCACGAAGATGACCCCCGTCCCCACGAACAGGAGGGGATGGTGCAGGTAGAGGCGAAGCGAGGCGCGCACGATCTGGCCTCCGCCGCGCACGCCGCGCACCGGAAGCGCGGCGGGCGGCGACCAGGTCGTCCGCCGGATGAGCGCAACGACCAGACCGACGAGGACCGCGACGACGAGCAGCCCGAGAACGGGCGACTCGGTCAGGTCGATCAAGATCGTCGACCCGGCGGCGACGCCGTTGCAGAAGATCTCGGTCACGTTGGGTCCGAGCGTTCCCCCGGCCGGAACCGTTCTGCTGCTGTCGCGAAGGTCGTTCTGCCAGGTGATGGGCTCGGTCCACTGCTTCTTCGTGATCGGACCGGTCGGTCCGCTGAACGAGCCGTGGGTGATCGTGCCCCAGCGCCCCTCCCACGCCAGCCAGGCGTCGGGGGCGGCGGGATCCGACACCTCGCTGGGCAGCAGTCGTGGCTCGGGGTCGCTGCGCCGGTGCGGGCCGCGCGAGTCGTCGCAGCCGAATCCCTCGCTGGAGCTGCGACCCAGGTGCAGGGCGGAGCCGTACTGCGTGGCATGGGACCCGGAGGCCGGGTAGACCACGGGCCGATCGCCCTCGCGCTGAAGCTTGTCGTCGTCCCAGCCGGCGCTCTCGCCGTTCTCGTGCTGCGCCGCGCCGACCTCGATCGGCTGAACGCCGAGCGCCTGCTCCGCGGTGGAGGCCGGGAAGACGATCTGCATCATCTCCCAGTCGCTCTCGTGGGTGTTGTTGTAGTCGTTGAAGTACCAGTAGAACCAGTACTGGAGGACGATGCGGTCCTCGACGCCCTCCTCGCTCACGATGTGCGCGTAGACGACGTCGGGCTCGTCGCCCTTGAAGCGCCTCCCGTCCTCCTCGTACCGGCAACCGGGCTTCAGCGAGTTCCCGGGGAAGCTGAGGTTGAAGTCGGGCCCCGCGTTGAACAGGTCGCGCGCGGTGGGAGCCGTCTTGACGACCGCCCCGTCGGGGCCGAGCAGGTCGATCTCCGGATTGTCGAGGACGATGTCCACGGGGGCCGGGTCCCACGCCTCGCCGTTCGAGTCGCACGCCTCCTCCTGCTGCTTCATCAGCACGACGGGGCGGTACTTCTCGGCGAGCTGTCGCTCGGCGGGCGTGAACTGCTGCCCGTCCTCGGCCTGGCCCACGGCAGCGCCCGCGACGACGAGGAGCACGGCGAGCGAGACGAGCACCGAGGCTGTCAGGCGGCGGACCATCGGTCGGAAAGCCTAACCTCGGCGCCCGCCGACGCGGGTCGAGAGCCCCGCGACCCAGGCCGCCCGCCGAGTCTGCTCTCGGTTCTCGGTCTACGTGGAGGCGCTCCGCGCCGCGCCCGGGATCGTGTCGAACCGCTCGATGAGGTCCCTCGCCGCGGACCCCGTGAGCGGCGCTCGGAAGTCACCCAGCACGAGACCCTCGTCCCTCAGGGCGCGCCACAGGCCGAACAACTCGGCGCCGCGGGCGGGCGCGAGCCGCCGGCCCCCATCCTCCGTCGGCTCGAGATA
>JAUVQP010000026.1 GCA_030598075.1 Miltoncostaeaceae bacterium
CTTCTGGGCCACCGCGCGCTTGGTGACGAGGTTGTAGACGTTGTTCGACCAGTTCTGGATGGTCGTGTAGCGGCAGCGGGCGCCTTCCTTGACGATGATCTCGACCACCGCGGAGTGCAGGCTGTCGCTGCTGTAGACCGGGGCCGTGCAGCCCTCGACGTAGTGCACGAACGAGCCCGGCTCGCAGATGATGAGCGTGCGCTCGAACTGACCCATGTTCTCCTGGTTGATCCGGAAGTAGGCCTGCAGCGGGATCTCGATGTGCACACCGGGCGGAACCCAGATGAAGGACCCACCGGACCAGACGGCGGAGTTGAGCGCCGCGAGCTTGTTGTCGCCCGGGGGGATCACCGTGGCCCAGTATTCCTTGAAGAGGTCCTCGTGCTCGCGGAGCGCGGTGTCGGTGTCGCAGAAGATGACGCCCTTCCGCTCGAGGTCCTCGCGGATGGAGTGGTAGACGACCTCGCTCTCGTACTGCGCGCTGACGCCCGCGAGGTACTTCTGCTCGGCCTCGGGAATGCCCAGTCGCTCGAACGTGTTCTTGATGTCCTCGGGCACCTCATCCCACTCACGGCCCTGCTTGTCGGACGCGCGAATGAAGTAGTAGATGTCCTGGAAGTCGATCGACTCCAAGTCGCCGCCCCAATCGGGGAGGGGCTTGCGGTCGAAGATCTCGAGCGCGCGGAGCCGGAACTTGGTCATCCACGCGGGTTCGTCCTTCAGCGCGCTGATCTCCCGAACGACGTCCTCGTTGAGGCCCTTCTTGGGCTCGAAGACGTGATGGGCCGGGTCGTGCCAGCCGAACTTGTAGGCACCAAGGTCGATGTCGGGCGGCTTGGCGGTGGACACAGATCCTCCTGGGATGAGCTCACGGCATTCCGCGCGGGCTTGGAGTTGCGCCCGTCGCCTGCGATTCTAAATACTACGCCCATTCCCATTAGCAGAACAGAAGGACCGGAGGGCGCGTGAAATCGCGTTTGCTGCGCTCGTCGAGCTTACCATCCACAAAACCGACGATGCCGGGGCGGGGCGCCGGCGACCCGGACTATCATCGGGGCATCGCGAAAGGTGTGCGGGGTGAGTCAGAACGACACCGAGAGCACTGAGCGCACGGAGCGCGACATCACGCGCGTCGCCGAGGCGCTCGGCGACGCCACTCGCCGGCGGGCCTTCTTCGCCGTGCGTGACGCTCCGGCCTCGCAGACGAAGGCCGACGTCGCGAGGAGCGTCGGAATCGACACCCGGCTCGCCGGTTTTCACCTCGACAAACTGGTCGGCACCGGCTTTCTCAACGCCGAGTTTCACCGCAAGGAGGGGCGAACCGGGCCTGGCGCCGGCAGGCCGGCCAAGCACTACACGCTGGCCGACGCCGAGGTTTCGGTGCAGCTGCCGGACCGCCACTACGACCTGCTGGCCTCGCTGCTGCTTCGCGCCATGCGCGAGCCCTCGGGTGACTCGGATGTCGAGGCCCTCGAGCGTGTGGGCTACGAGTTCGGCTACGAGGTGGGGCTGGCGGAGGTCGCCTCCGGTGGCGACGGACCGGACCCCGAGGGACCGCGCGCCGGCGTCGCCCGGCTGCTCTCGCGCCTCGGTTTCGCCGCCCAGCTCGAGGGCGACAGCGAGATCTGCGCCTGCTCGTGCCCCTTCGAGGATGTCGCCTTCGAGGATCCGGCCCGCATTTGCACGCTCGATCGGGCCATCTGGCGCGGGATGCTGGCGGCCTTCGCTCCCGATGCCCGGATCGTGAGCCAGACCGCCCGGGCGCGCGGCGACGCCGCCTGCACGGCCACCGTCGATTGCTGACATCCTACGGGCCGTTCGCGCTCGGCCGAGCCGCCGCGGGGGGCCGGTGTGGCTCCGTCACTCGGCGCACCGCCCGAGCCCACACCCTCCCGGATCGCGATCCGGGATGATCGAGGGGCACCGCATGGCCGTCAACGCCGAGTCGAAGGTCGGCGCTCTCGCCACCGAGCACCCACTCGCCACCCGCGTCTTCGCACGCCACGGCATCGACTTCTGCTGCGGCGGCGGACGGCCGCTCGCTGCGGCCTGCGAGGCCAAGGGCGTGGATGTCCGCCGGATCGTCCGCGAGATCGAGCGCGAGATCGCCGAGCGCGAGGTCGACGAGGTGCGCTGGGACGAGCAGCCGATCGATGCGCTCATCGACCACATCCTGGCGGAGTACCACTCCCCGCTGCGCGAGGAACTGCCGCGGATCGAGGCGATGATGCGCAAGGTCCACCGGGTGCACGGCGACAAGGACCAAGCCCGCTTCGATGAGCTGCTCGAGACCGTGATCGCCATCAAGGACGACATGGAGCAGCACCTTCCGAAGGAGGAGGAGGTCCTCTTTCCGATGATCAAGGCCGGCCGCGGCGGGATGGCCGCCGCCCCGATGGAGGTCATGGAGTCGGAGCACGACGCGGTCGGCGAGCTCCTCGCCAGGACGCGGGCACTGACGAGCGATTACGTCCCCCCCGCGGCCGCGTGCAACACGTGGCGCGCGCTGTGGGTGGCTCTGGAGGATCTCGAGCGGGCAACCCACGAGCACATCCACCTCGAGAACAACATTCTGCACCCGCGGGCTCGCCGACAGTAGGCGGCCCGGCCCGGAGGCGAAGGCGGCCGGTGGGTCTGCTCGCCCCTAGGCGGCCCCTCGCGCTCAGCCGGGTCGGGTTGTGCCTCGGGGTGTCCGTGGCGCTCCGGACACCGACACCACCGAGCCGGAGGCCGAGGCGCAGGGCGGCGGCAAACCGGGGTTCCTCAAGCGCTTCTTCGGTCGCGGCCAGTTCCCCTGAGGGGCCTTAGTCGCGCGAGCTCTTCCCCCGCGCGGCGAACGCCTCGCCCAGCTCCTCCTCGTCGCGGAACGGGGTGGTGGCGAAGAGGTAGCTCATCCAGCCGCAGGCCACCGTCATGACTCCGGCCGCGATGGAGTCCGCGCCGGCGCCCTCCGAGATCGTCGTGGCCGTCTCGGCCACGAGGGCGATCGACAGCCGGCCGAAGAGGATGAAGCCGGTCCAGTTGACCCAACCCACGGGGCCGAAGTTGATGGAGGGAAGCGACCGCCCTCCGGTCGACGCCGGCTCGTAGTTGCGCCGCCGGCCGCCCTTGCGCTTGCCGCGTTTCCCGAGGAGGGCCATCTCGCCAAGGCTAGCAGCGTGGACCGGGCGCCTCGCGTAGCCTCTGTCGATGCCGCCGACGCGGATCACCGACCGGCGGGAGAACCTCCTCGTCGGGGCCGCCCTGGGCGATCTGGGCCACCTGGACCCCGAGGGGGCTCTGGCGCGGAAGGGGCGGCGCGGCGCATGAGCGGGCTCTCGACGACGGGCGGCGCGCCCGATCGGGGCTTTCGGTTCGGGCTGCGCGCGCGGGTCGACCTGGCCGACACCGACCTCGGCGCCGTCGTCTACTACGGGCGCTACCCGCACTACCTGGATCGCGGGGTCTTCGCGTACCGGCGCCACCTCGGCATCCCTCCGCTCGGTCCAGCCGGGCACATGTTCGTGGTCGCATCGCTCTCGATCGACTACCGGTCCGCCGCGCGATTCGACGACCTCGTCGAGATCCTCGTTCGGGTCCCCGAGATTGGACGATCGAGCCATCGGGTGGAGGTGCTGATGGAGCGCGCGGGGGAACGGGGGGAGCCCGTCCTGCTCGCCGAGATGCGCTGCACGCTCGTCGGGCTGTCGAGCTACGAGAACGGACGTCCGACCAGGGTTCCCGACGACCTGCGGGCGGCGATCGAGGCGTTCGAGCGCCGGTGAGGCGCGTCCTCGGGGAAGACGCGGCCGACCTCGACGGCGCGGCGGTGTCCGTCGCCGAGCTCGACGCGCTCGAGCGGTCCGTCCTGGCCACCGTCGACCTGCCCCGCCCGAGCGCCGGGATCATCGACGCGCACTGCCACCTGGGCCGCGACGCGGACGGTCACCGCCTCTCGGCGCCGGACCTCGTCGAGGACCTGGACCGCCACGGTGTGGCGTCCGCGGTGTGCTTTCCGGCCGACGACCCCGGGCCGGACGGTGGGTTCGGCGCCGTGAACGCCGCGGTCATCGCCGCCGCCAAGAGGGCGCCCGAGCGGCTGATCCCCTTCTGTCGGGTGGACCCGCGCGCCGATGCGGGCGCTGCTCTTCACCGGGCCTCCGACGGCGGCGCGCGGGGCCTCAAGCTCCACCCGGTCGCCCAGCGGTTCGCCCTCGACGATCCCGCGGCGATCGGCGCGGTCCGGCTGGCCGCCGAGTTTGGCTGGCCAACTCTCATCCACGCCGGATTCGGGGCTCGTCCGGTGGCCGAGGCGACGCGCCTTCTGTTGCGCGCCGTTCCCGATGCGCGACTCATTCTGGCGCACGGCGGCCGCGGCGATGCCCGGGCGATCGCCGGGCTCGTCGGCGATGACGAGCGGGTTCTCCTCGACACCTCCCTCGCGACGCTGTCCGACCTGGTCCTCAACCGGCCCGCCCGGCTCTGCTTCGGCACCGATCGGCCCTACGGCGACGTCGCCACCGGCCTGCAGCTTGTGGCCCGAGCCGCCGAGGTCGCCGCATGGAGCCCCGACGACGTGCGAGGCGTTCTTGGCGACAACCTCCGGAGCTTTCTCAGATGACGCGGGCCGAGGCCGTGCGCCTGGTGGCCGCCATCGCGCAGTGCGAGATGGCCCTCGTGCGGCGCGACGCCGCCGCCGGCCCGTTGCTCGCGCAGGCGTCCCGGGCGGCGGAGGGGCTCCCCGGGGGCGACCTCCTGTCCGCGGCCGCGCGGCTGGCGCGCGATCTCGACCTTCACGGCCGCGACCGCCGCGATCGCGCTCGGCGCAAGGCGACGCAGGCGCTGTGCCGGGCGGCCGCTATCGAGGCTCAGGCCAGGGCGATGGCCGGGGGCTAGACCACCTTGTGGGCGAGGAACTCCGCAACCATCTTCTCGCCGGCCTCGGGGCTCTCGTCGAAGTAGACCCGGTTGATCTCCTTGAAGATGTCCCACTTCTCGGGGACGTCGTCCTCGGCCAGCGTGGCGTCCACGGGGCACGCCTCGACGCAGGCGTCGCAGTCGATGCATTCGTTGGGGTCGATGTAGAGGATCGTCGCCTCGTCGTAGCCCTCTTCGCCCGGCAGCGGGTGAATGCAGTCGACAGGGCACACGTCGGCGCACGACGTGTCCTTCGTGCCGATGCAGGGCTCGGCGATGATGTACGTCACTCGGGCTTCTCCGTGGTCGTCGATGACGGCGCGGACCGCGCCGGCCCGGCATGGTAGCTGCCAACCAGGATAGTCATCCGTCCCCGTGTCCTGCCGGGGAACGGTCGTCCGGCGGACGCCTCCCGGGTGGGCGCTCGCCGACTCAGGCGGTCGGTGCGGCGGTCTCGCGCAGCGCGGAGCCGAGCGAGTCCGCGATGCCCAACAGCGCCCTCGCGGCATCGGAGTCGGGCGCGGAGACGACGATCGGGGTGCCGGCGTCGCCCGCCACGGCGACCGCGGGCTCGAGGGGGATCCGCCCGAGCAGCGGCACGCCGAGCTCGTCGGCGAGCTGCGCTCCACCCCCTCCCGAGAAGACCTCGTAGCGGGCGCCGGTGTCGGGCGCGACGAACCAGCTCATGTTCTCGATCACCCCGGCGACCGGGAGGTCCACCCGCTGGGCCATCGCCGCCGCTCGCCGCGCAACCCTTTGCGCGAGAAGCTGGGGCGTGGTCACGATGACCATGGACGCGCGGGGAAGAAGTTGCGCGATGGACAGGGGCACGTCCCCCGTGCCGGGCGGCAGATCGACGAGCAGGTAGTCCGGGTCGTCCCAATAGGTGTCGGACACGAAGCTCGTGAGCGCCTTGTGCAACATCGGCCCGCGCCAGATGACGGGGTTGTCGTCAGAGGTCATGAAGCCGATCGACATGAGGCGAACGCCGTGGGCGTCGACCGGCATCATCAGGTCCTCGACCATGACGGCCTGCCGGGTCACGCCCATCATGCGGGGAATCGAGTAGCCGTAGACGTCGGCGTCGAGCAAGCCGACCGACGACCCCTGGCTCGCCAGCGTCACCGCGAGGTTCGCCGTGACGCTGGACTTGCCGACGCCCCCCTTTCCGGACGCGACCGCGACGACCACGGTGTCGCTCGACTCGTCGACGAACGGCGAGGTGTTCCCCAGCCCTCCGCTCAGCCCGGAGCGCAGGCTCCGCCGCTCGTCGTCGGTCATGGCATCCATGACCACGTTCACCCGCTCAACGCCGCCGAGCTCCGCGACGGCGCTCCCGACGCGCTTCTGGATCTCGGCCTTCAGCGGGCAGCCGGCGACCGTGAGCTTGATGACGACTCGGACATCCCCGCCGTCGATCGCGACGTCGCCGACCATGCCGAGCGCCACGATGCTCCGCCGCAGCTCGGGGTCCTCGACGCCGGCGAGCGCCGCGCCCACCTCCGCGGGCGTCGGTCCGGTCTCGCTCATATGAACATCCGCGCGAACGGCTCGGCCTCGGCGAGCGTGGACCCCCAGGGCCCGTGACCGGGGTAGATGCGCGTCTCGCCGGGGATCTCGCGGAAGACGCGCTCGAGACTCTGCACCATCGCCCCCGGGTCGCTGCGCGGGAAGTCGGTGCGCCCGATCCCCTGCCCGAAGACGAGGTCGCCGACGAGGGCCTCGCCCTCGTCGGCCTCGTAGGCCACCATGCAGCCCGGGCTGTGCCCGGGGGTCGAGAGCAGCGAGAGACGCAACGCGCCAAGCTCGATGAGATCGCCCTCGTCGAGGGTGCGAGCCGGCTCGACGCCGGGCGTGGGGGGAGGGTTGCCGAACAGCTCCGGGTTGAACGGCGCCGGCGCCCTGACCCAGTCGAGGTCACCGAAGGGCGCCCACACCGGGACGCCGCGGTCCGCCCAGACGTGATTCTCGACCACGTGGTCCCAGTGCCCGTGCGTGTCGTAGACCGCGAGCGGTGTGGCGTCGAGGCGCGTGAGCGTCGTGGTGATCCAGGTTTCGCTGCCCGCGGCGGGATCGACGATCAGCGCCACTCCTCCCGGCTGGTCGGCCACCACGTAGGTGTTGGTGGCCACGGGCCCGAACGTCCCTCCGCGAATGATCACGGGCACTATCTTAGGCAGGACGGCGCCGGTGCGAGGAGGCAACGATCGATGCGTATCGCGATGGGCTCGGATGAGGCGACGACGCTGACCGACGAGGTCGCCAAGGCGCTCAGCGGAGCGGGGCACGATGTCGAGTTGATCGGTCCTCTGGCGGGCGGGGGCGAGGAGTGGGCGGAGGTCAGCGCCGAGGTCGCCCGCCGGGTCGCGCGAGGGGGCGCGGACACGGCGGTGCTCTTCTGCTGGTCGGGGACCGGTGCGGCCATCGCGGCGAACAAGGTGTCCGGAGCTCGCGCCGCGCTTTGCGGCGACGCCGAGACAGCTCGTCTGGCGCGCAAGTACAACCACGCCAACGTCGTGGTGATGTCGCTCCGCGCGACCAGCGCCGCCGTCGGGAGGGAGATCGTGGAGGCCTTCCTCGCCGAGCCGTACGGCGACGACGCCTTCGACCGTCGCAACGTGGCCGCGGTCGACGCGCTCGACGAGTCCGCCGGGCGCTGACCTTGCCACGCCCGCGCGCGGCGCCCACCTCGGCCGCCCACCGCCAGCTCGAGCTGCTGCCCATCGGCTGCGGCGCCGCCTACGGGCGGGCCGACGAGACCCAGAGCAGCTACCTGGTGCGCGGCGCCGGGCGCTCGGTTCTGCTCGACCTGGGCGCCGGGTCGCTCAACCGGCTCGTCCGCGTGCAGCCCCCGGAGACGCTCGACCTGATCGTCATCAGCCACGTCCACCCGGACCACGTGGCCGACCTCCTGTCTCTGCGGGTGTACATGGCCTGGGGTCCGGGCCGGGGCCGTCGGGTCAGCGTCCTCGCGCCGGCGGCGCTGCGGGATCGGCTCGTGGCCTTCTCTGGGGATGAGGGCTGGGCCGATGGCCTCGACTTCGGGGGCATCCCGGATGCCGGGGCCGACCTCACCGTCGGTGGGCTCCGCCTGACCCTCCGGCCCGTCCCGCACCACGTCACGACCTTCGCGGTCCGCGTCGACGACGGGACGACCTCCCTCTGCTACACGGCCGACTGCCAGCCGTCGGAGGCGCTGGAGGAGTTGGCAGCCGGGTGCGACATCCTTCTTGCGGAGTGCTCCTTCGGGGCAGGCGACGTTCCCGAGGGCGTCCCTCACCTCAACGCCGCGGCCGCCGGCCGCCTGGCCCGCGACGCGGGGGTCGGCCGCCTCGCGCTCACCCACATCTTCCCCGAGTACGATCCGGGCGAGGCCGTCGCGGCCGCGGCCGAGGTGTTCCCGGGCCCGATCGAATGGGCTCGATCGGGGTCGCCGATTCGCGCGGCGCCCCCACGATGATGGCGTCGGTCGCGGAGTCCCCTTCTCGGGGGTGTCGAGATCGCCTACGATCCAGCGGTGGTAGGCCGCCATCATCTGGGCGGTGGGGATGGGCTCGTCAACGGCAACACGCGGTGGGGCCGCCCGGGGCGACGAAGAGCTTCGCGCCCTGTGGCGGCGGTACCAGGACGGCCGCGGGGCCGCCGCCCGCGAGCGCCTCATCCTGACCTACGCGCCGCTCGTCAAGTTCGTCGCCGGGAGGATGCGCGCGGCCCTTCCGCCGCACGTCGACGAGGCGGATCTGATCTCGTACGGCCTCGTCGGGCTGATCGGTGCGGTCGAGCGCTTCGATCCCGACCGCCAGGTGCGCTTCGAGACGTTCGCCGCGTCGCGCATCCGCGGCGCGATCCTCGACGAGCTGCGAGCCCAGGACTGGGTCCCCCGCTCCGTACGCTCCATGGCTCGGGAGATCGAGCGGCGATCGTCCGAGCTGGAGCATCGCCTCCGGCGGGCGCCCCGCGACGATGAGTTGGCCGACGCCCTCGGCATCGAGGTGGACGACCTGCACGAGGCCCTGCGGCAGATATCGACCTCCTCGATCGTCGCGCTCGACGAGACGTGGGGGGCAGACTCGGAGCGCGAGTCCGCCTCGCTCATCGACACCATCGGCGACGAGAGGGCTCCCGACCCGGCCGCGGTGCTCGACGCCCACGAGACCGACGATGCGCTCTCGGAGTCGATCGCCCGCCTGTCGGACCGCGAGAAGACCGTCACCGCGCTGTACTACTACGAGGGCCTCACGCTCCGCGAGATCGGCGAGGTGCTCGACGTCACCACGAGCCGAGTCAGCCAGATCCACACGAGGGCGGTGCTTCGCCTGCGCGGAGCTGTGCGCGGGGTCTCGGACTCTGGTGCGCGGCGCCCCCGCAGCGCGGCCTGACAGGCACGCCGACCGGGGGTGTGCCCATGCCGACGATGGGGTTAGACTCGGACTCCGTCAGGTATGTGAGGAAGGGCACGAGCAATGGCCGACCGAGACGCCGCCACGATTCGAAACGTCGCCGTTGTGGGACATCGCGGCAGCGGAAAGACCAGCCTGATCGAGGCGATGCTCCTGGCGGCCGGCGAGACGACTCGGCTCGGGTCGGTTCCCGAGGGGACGACCGTGTCGGACTGGGACGAGGACGAGGGCCGCCGCGCCATGAGCATCTCGGCGTCCCTCTGCCACGCGGCCTGGAAGGGCACGAAGGTCAACGCCCTCGACACCCCCGGCGAGCCGTCGTTCCTCGCCGACGCCCTGAGCGCCCTTTCCGCTGTGGACGCCGCGCTCGTCGTGGTCAACGCGACGGCCGGCGTGGAGCTTCAGACCGAGCGCATGCTGTCCCGGGCCGCGGACGCCGGGCTGGCGCGGGCGGTCTGCATCACCATGCTCGATCGCGAGCGCTCGGACTTCGAGAGCGCCCTGGCCGGGCTCCGCGAGATCGTGCCGGGCGCGGTGGCCATTCAGATCCCGATGGGTGAGGAGGAGGGTTTCCGCGGGGTCGTCAACCTCGTATCGATGACCGCCACGACATACGACGGATCCGGTCCCAAGGGCACGACCGGACCCATTCCGGACGATCTGCTCGAGCGGGCCGAGGCGGCCCGAGAGGCGATGATCGACGTCGTGGCCGAGGCGGACGACGCGTTCATCGAGAAGTACCTCGAGGGCGAGGAGATCACCACCGACGAGATCATCGCCGCCCTCGTCACAGGCGTCGCCGAGGGGCGCATGGTGCCCGTCGCGTGCGCGGCATCCACTCTCGGCGGGGCGGGCGCGGACCGGGTGCTCGATTTGATCGTGGAGGCTCTGCCGAGCCCGCTCGCCGCGGGCGCCAAGAGCGCGATCGATGCCGATGGCGCAGAGGTGGCGCTGCGTCCGGACGAGGGCGGGCCGCTCGTGGCCCTCAGCTTCAAGACCCTGGCCGACCAGTTCAGCGGCCGGATCAACCTTCTGCGGGTCATCTCCGGAGCCCTCACTCCGGACCGGCAGATCGTCAACTCCCGAACCGGCGGCAAGGAGCGCGTCGGCCAGTTGTTCACTCTCCAGGGCAAGGAGCACGTGGCCGTCGACGGGATCGGCCCGGGCGATATCGGCGCCGTGGCGAAGCTCAAGGACGTGCTCACCGGCGATGCCCTGGTCGACGACGGTGTGGGGCTTACGGTGCCGCCCGTCGAGTATCCGCCGGCCGCCATGAGCTTCGCCGTCGAGGCGGCGGACCAGGCCGACGAGGACAAGATGACCTCTTCGCTTCGGCGCATGACCGAAGAGGACCCTTCGCTCGACTTCCATCGCGACGAGCAGACGGGCGAGCAGATCCTCGGGGGCCTCTCGCAGATGCACGTCGAGGTCATCGCCGAGCGGGTCGAGCGCCGCTTCGGGGTCGGGCTCGTGCTGCGTCCACCTCGCGTGCCCTACCTCGAGACGATCACCGTCTCGGCCGACGCCGAGGGCAAGCACAAGAAGCAGAGCGGCGGGCGCGGTCAATTCGGGGACTGCAAGCTCCGCGTCGAGCCGCTGACGCGCGGCCAGGGCTTTGAGTTCGTCAACAAGATCGTCGGCGGTGCCATCCCGCGCTCCTTCATCCCCGCGGTCGAGAAGGGCGTCGTCGAGGCGATGCTGGCCGGCGAGCTCGCCGGCTACCCGATCGTCGACGTTCAGGTGACCGTCTCCGACGGCAAGCACCACGCCGTCGACTCGTCGGAGATGGCCTTCAAGATCGCCGGATCGCTCGGCCTGAAGGCGGCGATCGCCAAGGCAAAGCCGGTCTTGCTGGAGCCGATCATGACCGTCGAGACAATCGTTCCGACCGAGTGCGTCGGCGATGTCATGGGGGATCTCAACTCACGCCGCGGGCACCCGCTCGGCATGGACAGCGGCCCGGCCGGCGAGACGATCAGGGCCGAGGTGCCGATGGCCGAGATGCTCAGCTACGCGCCGGACCTCCGCGCCATGAGCCACGGGCGCGGCGACTACTCCATGGCGTTTCTGCGCTATCAGGAGCTTCCGGCCCACCTCGCCGAAGCCGTCGCGGCGGAGGGTCACGATGCCGAGGAGGCGGTCGCCTGAGGCGCCGCCGCGTCACGTGACGGTCGCCGAGCTCTGCAGGTCCATCCATCGCCTCGCGCCCGAGGCCCTCGCCGAGGACTGGGACAACGGGGGCCTCCTCGTGGGGCGCGCCGGCGCGCCGGTGGACCGCCTGCTGGTCGCGCTCGACCTGCGCCCCGTCGTGGTGGGGGAGGCCCGCGAGAGGGGTTGCCAGGCCGTGCTGACCCACCACCCGGCGATCTTTCCGACGATCGCCGCGATCACCGACGGCGGGGGGGCTGGGACGGTTCTCGATGCCGCCGAGGCCGGCAGCGCCGTCCTCGCCGCTCACACCAACCTCGACTCCGCCCGCGGCGGGCTCAACGACATCATGGCCGCGGCCCTCGGCATCGACGACCCGGTTCCGCTCGCGCCCTCCGCGGCCGACGAGTCCGCGGGTCTCGGGAGGGTGGGGGAGGTGGCGCCCACCACGCTCGGTGCCCTCGCGGAGCTCGCCCGCCAGGCGTTCGGTGCCCATCTCGTGCGGATCACCGGCGAGGTCGGGGTTCCGGTCGGGCGCGTCGCGTGCTGCACCGGCTCCGGCGGCGGCCTCGTCGAGTTGGCCCGCCGCTCGGCGGCCGACGCGTACGTGACGGGCGATCTCCGCTACCACGATGCCGACCGGGCCGACGGGATGCCGCTGATCGACCTTCCCCACGGCTCCGTCGAGGGCCACGCGATGGGCGTCTGGTCGGAGGGGCTCGCGGCGGCTCTCTCCGGGGCGGGCGTCGAGGTCCTTTACGCCGCGAAGAGCACCGATCCGTGGCGGGCTCTCGCGCCGGATTGATTGTCCGCGCCGCGCGCCGCCGCTACAGTCCCGGGACCGCGCGGATGTAGCTCAGTTGGCTAGAGCGTCTGCTTGCCATGCAGAAGGTCGAGGGTTCGAGTCCCTTCATCCGCTTGC
>JAUVQP010000102.1 GCA_030598075.1 Miltoncostaeaceae bacterium
AGGCGAAGGCGGCCAGCGAGGCCGCTTCCAGCTCCCTCGAGCGGGCGCACAGCGAGGAGCGCCTGCGTCAGACGATTCTGGAACAGGCCGAAAAGCACGCGAACGGAGTGCGCGACAAGGCCGCCGCTCGGAGCGCACACCTCGGGTCCGCGAGGACGAAGCTCGAAGGAGCCCGGGGGCAACTCGGAACGGCTCGGCAGGGAACGTCCGATGCCGAGTTAGAGACGCAGCGCGAGACCGATGAGAGGGCGCTGTCCGACGCAGCGGAGGCGTATGCCAAGGAGAAGGCGGCCCTCGCAGCCGGAGACCCCGACTCCGCCCGCGCGCTGCTGGACAATGCTGAACACACCAGCACGCGCCTCCGGGACGATCACCACCAGCTCGGGCTGGAGCTTGCGGGCATCAGGCGGGAGCTTGACGTCCGCGGCCTGGAGGGCCTCGCGGACCAGCTCGCCGCCGCTCGCTCGGAGCTCGCTCGGATCGAGAGGACGACCACGCTCACGGAGCGTCGCGCAGCCGCTGCCGAGCTACTGCACTCGTGCCTCAGCACGCACCGCGATGCCGCTCGGCGGTCATACGTCGCCCCGTTCAAGGAGCAGATCGACGCGTTCGCGCGGATCGTGTTCGGCGCGACCGTCTCGATCGACGTTGACCACGAGACGCTGGAGATCGTCAGCCGGACCCTCGACGGGGTGACCGTTCCCTACGACTCCCTCTCGTCCGGCGCGCGGGAACAACTCTGCGTCCTGGCGCGCCTCGCCTGCGCTGCGCTCGTCAGCCCGGCGTCGGGCACGGAGGAGGACGGCGGTGTGCCCGTGATCTTCGATGACGCCCTGGGATACTCCGACTCGGGACGCCTTGAGCGCCTCGGCGCCGCGTTCAGTCTTGCCGGCAAGCAGAGCCAGGTCATCGTCCTCACCTGCGTCCCCGAGCGCTACAGCAACATCGGCTCGGCCACCGTCATCCAATTCGAGGAGAACGTGGACGATCCGGCGGCTGTCCGAGGCCCGTCCAGCCAGGCATGAGCCGCGCTCCGGAACTCCTGTGGCCCGGGGGGGGCTTGCCGGTTCTCATCCGGCCCAAGGAGCGTTGCGAGCCCCCCGCACAGGGCGAGCCTTCGCCCCTACTCCAGCTCGATCATCGCGTCGAGCAGATCCAGCGCCGAGCCCTGGGTGCGGAGCAGGACGGGAGACAGGTCGCGGTCCCACCGTGCGGCGGCGGCGGCCGCCTCGGCGCAGGCCGTCGCGACGGCGGCGGCGACCGTGGCGAGCGGGCTATCGCCCTTCGCGGCGGCGACGGCGGCCGCCCGGGCGCCCGAGGCGTTCGCGGCGGCGAAACCGGCGTCGCGGGAACGATCGTCGGCCCCGTCGCTGAGCCGGCTCGCCGAGCGAAGGGCGGCATCGATCGCCGCACGGGTCCGGGCGGGGTCGCCGTCGACCGAGGTCAGACGCGTGAGCTTGCGCGCCTGATCGCGACCGCCGGCGTGATGAAGCCACGCCGGCGCGCACTCGCGCACGAGCCAGTCGAGGGCCATGAGAGCCCGGGCGTCCGCAGGACCGGGGGGCGCGGCGGCGATGCGCTCGTCGTACGGACCGAGGAGGACCTCGCGGTCGGCGTCGAGCAGCGCGTGGCCCCACGTCTCGACGAGGGCACTCAGCACCGGGCAGGCGTCGGATGACATCGCGTCGAGGCTAGCGAAGCCGTCCGTCGCCGTCGGGCGGGGACACGCGCCGATCGCCGCGAGGAACCGCGGGCAGCGTTACCGGTGCCGATGACGCTTCCGGGGGGCGGTGGGTGGCGAGGGCCGAGAGGATGTCCGCGACGCCAAGACGCGATGCCGAGAGTTACTCCTCACAGGCTAGGCTCCAGCGGGTGCACGCAGAACGAGACGAGCCGGTGAGCGCCGTCGAGGCGTCCGGGCTGCTCCGGCGCGTCGACGGCGTCGGCGGCGCGACCCTCCACCACCGCGACCTGGCGGAGCATCGGCACTTTCGGTGCCGGTCTTGCGAGCGCGCGCCCGCCGTCGCGGCGGGCGATCGCGGGTAGCCGTGCGCCGAGCGCACCACGTCGAGGACTACCTCGAGGTCATCTACTTCCTGGCCAACCCGATCGGCGAGTACGGCCCGGTGGTCACCGACGGCCCGGTGCCGGCCGCGCGGGTCGCCGAGATGCTCCAGGTCACGCCTCCCACCGCCGGCGAGATGCTGCGGCGCATGGAGGACGAGGGCCTCATCAAGCGCGGGCCTCGCCGGGGGGCGCTGCTCACCGAGGAGGGGCAGAAGCTCGCCGAGAAGGTGGTCCGCCAGCACCGCATCATCGAGCGGTTCCTGACCGACTTCCTGGACTACTCGCCCGCCGAGTCGCACGTGTACGCCGACGAGATGGGCGAGGCGTTCAACGACGAGATGATCGAGCGCCTCGACGAGAGGCTCGGCGGCCCCGAGCGCTGCCCGCACGGCTGGCCGGTCGACCCCGGCGTGGAGCGGGAGGAGAACCCCTTGCTGCACCCGCTGAGCGAGGTCGAGGCCGGCGGCGCGGCCACCATCGTGCGGCTCGCCGAGCACGAGGGCGACCTGCTGCACTGGTTCTACGACAACGGCTACACGCCGGACACCGACCTCTCGGTCGAACGCGTCGACGCGGCCGCCGGGCTGATGACGGTCAGCCTGGGCGGCGAGCGGCGCGCGATAACCCTCGCCGCCGCGTCCGGCCTTTTCGTGCGGACCCGCGGACCGGCGGACGAGACCTGAGACACCGGGCGGACGACCGCCCTGACAAACGCGATAAGGTTCACCTTCGATGCACACCAACATCGAGGGCCACGAGGTGATCGCAGCGCGCGCGGCGCGGCTCGAGGTGCGGGGGCTCGACAAGCGGTTCGCCGCCGACGCGCCGGTGCTCTCCGGCGTGTCGCTGGACGTGGCCCCGGGCGCGATCCTCGCCCTGTTGGGACCGAGCGGGTGCGGCAAGACCACCCTGCTGCGCTGCATCGCGGGCCTCGAGAGCCCCGACGCCGGATGCGTCACGCTCGACAACCGCGAGCTGGTTGGGATCGACGTCTCGATCGCCCCGGAGCGTCGCGGGGTCGGCATGGTCTTCCAGGATCCGGCGCTGTTTCCCCACATGAACGTTGCCAAGAACGTGGCGCTCGGTGTGCAGCGGGCCGAGCGGCGCGGACCGCGGGTCTCGGAGGCCCTCGCCCTCGTCGGCATGGACGGGTACGAGGAGCGCACCCCGGACCAGCTGTCGGGAGGCCAGCAGCAGCGCGTGGCCATCGCCCGCGCCGTCGCCGCCCGACCCAAGGTGCTGCTTCTGGACGAGCCCTTCAGCGACCTCGACGCGCGGCTGCGCTCGGAACTGCGCGGCGAGCTGCGAGAGCTGCTCGCAAAACTCGGCACGACCGCCATCTTCGTCACGCACGATCAGGAGGAGGCGCTGCTGATCGGCGACGAGGTCGCGGTCATGCTCGACGGCGTCATCGCCCAGCGCGACGCCGCGTCGGTCGTCTACGAGCAGCCCGCGACCCGCGACGTCGCCACCTTCCTCGGAGACGCCGAGTTCGTCGCCTGCGAGGCAAACGGCGACCACGCCGACACCCCCTTCGGCCGAGTTCCGCTTCACCATCGCGTGTGCGGCGCGGTCGAGATTCTGCTCCGCCCCGAGCGCCTCGACGTGAGGCCGGGAGGCGAGGCGCTCATCGACGGCGTCGAGTTCTACGGGCACGACGCGGTCTACCGGCTGCTTCTCCCGAGCGGGGTGCGGGTTCGGGCGCGCGTGGTCGGCCCCCCGGCGTTCGGGGAGGGCGATCGGGTCGGCGTGCGGTTCACCGGGCCGCCGACGCAGGCCTACCCACTGAGCCAGGAAGGCGCTCGGGGGTAGCCGGGGCGGAGCCCCCGAGGCTCCGGGTTCGCTCGAGCGGGGATCCACATGGTGAATGCTGAGAGACCGGAGCACCGACCCCTGCCGTTGGGAGTGCTCGACCTGTCTCCCGTGCCGAGCGGCTCAACGGGCGCCGACGCACTCCGCAACACCCTCGACCTCGCGCTCCACGCCGAGCGGCTCGGCTACCGGCGCTACTGGCTCGCCGAGCACCACGCCACGCCGGGGCTCGCCAGTTCGGCTCCGGAGATCATGATCGGGCGCATCGCGGCGGCCACGACCGGCATGAGGGTCGGCGCGGGGGGAATCATGCTGCCCAACCACGCGCCGCTTCGGATCGCCGAGAGCTTTCGGGTGCTGGAGGCGCTCCATCCCGGCCGCATCGACCTCGGAATCGGGCGGGCGCCGGGCGCCGATCCGGTGACGGCGTTCGCCCTCCGGCGCACCACGGGCGGCTTCGGCGGCGAGGAGTTCACGTCGCAGATCGCGGAGCTGCTCGCGTACGCGGGCGCCGGATTCCCCGACGACCATCCGTTCCGCAACGTGCGGGCCGTTCCGGACGACGTGCCGCTGCCCCCGCTGTGGATGCTGGGAACGAGCGACGAGAGCGCACGGCTCGCCGCGGCGCTGGGCATGGGATACGCCTTCGCCCGCCACCTCGGGCCGCGCCGGGCCGAGGGTGCCATGAGGCTCTACCGGGAGGAGTTCCGGCCCTCGCGCGAGCTGGAGCATCCGCGGTCGATCCTGGCGGCGTCCGTCTTCTGCGCCGACACCGAGGCTCGCGCCGAGGAGCTGGCGGGCTCGCTCGGCCTCTGGGTCGTTCGTGCGCGAGGGGGACGTCCGACCACGCTTCCCAGCCCGGAGGAGGCGGCCGGCCACGACTACGGCGAGGCCGAGGCGCAGCGGGTAGCCAAGTACCGGCGCGCCCAAGTCATCGGATCGCCCGAGCAGGTGCGCGACGAGCTCGACCGCCTCGCCGTGGCCACGCAGGCCGACGAGCTGATGGTCATGACGTCGATCCATGACCACAGCGAGCGGCTACGCTCCTACGAGTTGCTCGCGGGGGCCTTCAGCGCCTCGTCCGCGTCGACGGTCACCGACTCCCAGAGCTGACCCCCACGACGCGGGCCCCCCGGGGTCGTCGTGCTCACCGGCCCGCCTCGACGGCGTCGAGCGCGTAGGCGACCTCCCCGGCGAAGTGCTCGATGGCGGCCACGCCGGCCGCGTTGTCGCGGGCCTGCCCGGCGAGGCGGATGAGCTGGCTGGCGATGACGACGCCGTCGGCCATCTCGCCGATGGCCGCGGCCTGGCCCGGCGTGCGAACGCCGAAACCGACGGCCAACGGCAGGTCTATGGCCGCCCGCACGCGCTCCAGGAAGCCGCGAAGCTCGTCGTCGACCGTCACCTCGCCCCCGGTGACCCCCGTGACGGCCACGCAGTAGACGAAGCCGTCGGCGACGTCGTCGATGGCCGCCAGACGACTGTCCTCGGTCGTGGGCGCGACCAACGGGACGAGCGCGACGCCGGTGCGCGCCGAGACCTCCCGAAAGGGCGTTGCCTCGTCGAACGGGAGGTCGGGCACGATCAGCCCGGCGACCCCGGCGCGGGCGGCGCGCTCGAAGAACGCCTCCGGCCCGGTCGCCAACAGGATGTTGACGTAGGTCATGACGACCACGGGAGGGCCTCCCGCGAGGGCGCGGGCGATGTCGAGAACATCGCTGGGACGCGTTCCGGCGTCGAGCGCGTGCTGTCCGGCGGCCTGGATCGTGGGGCCATCGGCGAGCGGATCCGAGAACGGGATGCCCAGCTCGATGAT
>JAUVQP010000052.1 GCA_030598075.1 Miltoncostaeaceae bacterium
AAACCCCGCGGGGCAAGGACGCAGCGTCATCGCCATGGTTGAGCCCATGGCGATGACCGAGGACACCGCATCCGCGATGGTTTGCAGCGAGGAAGAACGGGGCAAAGGTTTCCTGACACGGCACTAGCGCTCCGTCAGGAGCGCGACGCGGCGCGCGGTGGCGCGATTGCCGGCGGCATCGGTCACCGTCGCGTCGATGCGGTAGCGCCCGGCGGGCAGGAGGCCGAGAGAGACGCTCCGCAGCCGTCCGGGCCCGAGCCGCACCCTCCGGACCCGAACCGTGCGGGACCCCCGCCGGACGACGATCCGAACGGCGAGTCGACCGGTGGCTCCCACATCGCGCACGCTCATGCGGAGGGCGACCCGCCTCGACCCCTTTCGGCCCCCGACGACGACGCGGCGCACGACCACGCGGGGCCGTGTGTTGTCCACGCGGAGCGCCCAGTTCCGCTTCGCCACGTTGCCCGCCCAGTCGCGCGCGCTGAGGGTGAACGTGTGCCAGCCGTCGTCCAGGCGGCGCGTGTCGATGCCGATCGCGGTGCGCGTTGGCTTCCGTCGCCCGCCGACTGGCTCCCCGTCGACCGAGAGCCCCCACCGAACGAGCGGAACGCGCTTCACCACGGCGAATCGCAGCACGGCCCGATCGCCGATGGCCGACAGCGGCCGCGGGCGCAGCCGGACGAAGCGCGGCGGCGCGACGGCGACCCTGACGCGCCCGGCTCCGAAGACGTTGTCGGGCCCGGGAGCACCCAGATCGAAGGCCATGGACCTGAGCAGGTCGCGGATGTCCAGGGGCGTTGGGTCGAGGCCCTGCCGCCGGAGCGCCGCCAGCAGCAACGCGGCCGCGCCGGCCGCGTTGGGCGCGGCGTTGCTGGTGCCGCCCACGCTGCGAGGACCGGACGGCCCGGCGACGGCGGTGTTCGTCGGGGCGACGAGGTCGGGCTTCGGCCGCCCGTCGTCCGTTGGCCCATGCGCCGAGTAGCCCTTGATGATGTCGCCGCGCCAGTCGACGGCTCCCACGGAGATGGCGCCGGCCGCGTCGCCGGGGCTGGGCTGGCTTCCCTCCGAGCCACCGCCGATCAGGCTGAGCGAAATCTCGCGCGTGTAGAGCGTGATCGGGCCGGCCGGCGGCGGGCCGCTGACCAAGACCGCACGAAGCCGCAGAAAGTTCTGCGCGGGCGGGCGATAGCCGAGGATGAGCTCGGTGTCGCGGGCGCCCTCGGACTGCCGGGCCCGCGAGGCGGCGACCTCCCGCCACCCCGTGGCGGTGAGGCCCTCCAGGATGATGTCCACGTCCGTCGGCGGGGCGCCGGGCGCCGAGGTCCAAGAGAGCGCGTAGGTGAGCGGTTGACCGGCTTGGCGGAAGACGGTGAGACCGTCCTCGCGCGGCCATTCGTGCTCGCCGTTCCCGTCGGCGTCCGTCCACGACCCCGTCCAGTGGAGCTGAGCGTAGTTTCCGGCGGAGTTGAACCAGAGGATCCCGGCGGCGGCGGCGGCGTCCACGGCGGCGGCCTCCTGCCCCCGGCCGTCGAAGCGGCCGTCGATGAAGCTGTTCGAGTGGACGATGATGTCCGGACGCCTTCGGGTCAGCCAGCGCACCGACGCGAGGAAGTCGAGGCGTGTGTCGTAGTTGACGAACAGGTAGCGCGCCCTGGGGGCGTAGTCGTAGACGGTCTGCGCGACGAGCTCGCCGTGATTCGTCGCGTTGCCATACGCGTTGCGGCCGGCGAGACCATTCGACACGTCAAAGCTGCGCGTCTCGAGGCGCGCGGCGGGCGGCAACTCGTCGGCCGCTTGGAACCGGGCCACGCGCCGGCCGAAGCCGCGGTCGAGGATTGCGATGACGAGCCCCTCGCCGTCCCTCCCAAGCCGACGAAGCGCCGTCGCACCGGTGCGATTGATGCCCTGGCTGGTGACCTCTCCGTCGGCGTGGGAGCCGCCCGCAGGCGCCGCGGCGGCCACCCCGGGCAGGGACGCGATCGCCGGGGCCCGATCCGGACTGGCGACGACCTGAAGCGCACGACCTTCCTGCCGCTGCACACGCAGCCCGCTCGCGCCGAGGGCGTCCGCGGCCGCCGCCACCTGCCCCGGACTCGCCTGCACCTCGATGGGAACGGCGCTCGCCGCGGCCGCCGCGCCCGTGGGACCGGCGATGCCCGCGGCGCAGACGATCGCGAGGGACCGCCAGCACGTCCGGGCGCGAAACCGGTGCCGGGAGCGACGCAATCGCGCCGAGGACCAAATGCTCACGGGCACCTACACAATCATACGTTGGGGGGGAAACCCACGGACCGCGTCGGCCGCGACCGGGGATCGGGGGTTCGCTAGGGTCCGCCCGCGTCGACTTGGAGAGCCGTGCCGCCCTACGAACGCCGCAGCGATCCCGATCTCAGCGCTGCCTTCGCGAAGGACCCCGCGGGGGAGGACTTCCTCGAGCACCTCAATCGTGTGCTGCTTCCCCACGCCGAGGACGAGTACCTCGATCTGCCCGAGGACGTGCCGACCCTGCACATCGTCGGGGCGCCGCGCTCTGGCACCACGCTGCTCTACCAGCTCGTGGCGAGCGAGCTGAGGCTCGGCTACGTCAACAACCTGATCGCCGCCTTTTGGCTGGCGCCCGCGTACGGCATCCGCCTCGCGCGAAAGCTGGGGCTCCACGAGCTCGGCGAGACGAGCTTCCAGTCACGGTTCGGCCGCACAAAAGGGGCTGTCGAGCCCCACGAGTTCGGGTACTTCTGGAACCACCACCTGCGCTATCCCGACCTGGCGGAGCGCCCGGCCGAGCACGAGTCGACCATCGACTGGGGTCACCTTCGGCAGGTCATCATCAACATGGCGCACGCGTACGAGCGGCCCATGGCTTTCAAGCCCATGCTGCTGACCTGGCACCTTTCCGCGATGGCGCGGCACATGTCGCGATCCTGCTTCGTCTGGATCCGACGGCGGCCGCGCGACACCGCCCTCTCGCTGCTGCGCATGCGCCGATCCCTGCTCGGTGGGTACGACGAGTGGGCGTCGCTTCGTCCGGCGGCGGTACCCGAGGGCGAGCCGCCCTGGCGCCAGGTGGCGGCCCAGGTGGTCCTGTTGGAGCATGCCATCGAGACGGCGCGCGCGAGCATCGGGGACGACCGGTTTCACGTCGTGGACTATGGGCGCCTGTGCGCCGAGCCGCGGGTCGTCGTCCGCGAGGTCGCGGACCTTCTGGGGCGCCACGGACTGCGCCCGACGGTTCGCGAGACAGACCTCGCCCCGTTCACGCCGTCCCGGAACACCGAGATCGAGAGTGAGTTCGGTGACCGCGTCGAGGCCGCGATCGAGCACTTCGCGGGGGCCATCCCCACGTGAGCGACGGCGCGAGCGTGACCGGGCGCATCGTGGCGCCGCTGGTCAACCCGAACGAGCCGGAGTCGCAGGTCATCGAGCTCGGCGTGGAGTCCTTCTCTGCCATCTCGCGGGGGCAGATCGTCTGCACCCTCGAGACCAGCAAGTCGACGGTCGACGTGGAGTCGGAGTACGACGGCTTCACGGGACAGCTCCAGGTGTCCCTGTTCGATCGGATCGAGGCCGGAGAGCTTATCTGCGAGGTCTTCGACCGGAGACCCTCCCCCTCGACGCACACCGCGCCGGTCGGCTCCGGATCTTCCGGACCTCGCATGACCCACAAGGCGGAGCGCCTCGCCCGGGAGCTCGGCGTCGATCTGGCCCTGCTGCCGGCCGACAGGTTCGTCACCGAGCGCGAGGTGCGCCGGGTCGCCGGCGTGGGCGCCGGAGCCGTGGAGCTGGCTCCGTCGATCACGGCCGCAATCGGTGCTGGCTCCGTCGCCGTCTACGGGGGCGGCGGGTTCGGTCGATCGCTCATCGATGTCATCCGCGCCATGGACGGCATCGAGGCCGCATGTGTCGTCGACGACGGCCTGGAGCCGGGCGAGACCGTGCTCGGCGTCCCGGTCGCCGGCGGCAGCGCGGCCCTGGCGGTGCTCGTGGAGAGCGGCCTCGCCCTCGCCGTCAACGCGGTCGGCGCGATCGGCCGCATCCAGCGACGCGTCGAGGTCTCCGCGCGGCTCGCCGACGCCGGCCTCAGGGCCGCCACCCTCGTCGATCCCAGCGCTGCCGTCGCCGGCTCCGCCACCCTCGCCGACGGGGCCGCCATCCTGCCCCAGGCGACCGTCTGGTCCGCGGCGAGCGTCGGAGCCGGCGCTATCGTCAACACCGGGGCGATCGTGTCGCACGACTGCCACGTGGGCGAGCATGCCCACCTCGCGCCCGGGGCGATCCTGGCTGGACACTGCGAGGTCGGCGACGAGACGCTCGTCGGCATGGGCGTGACGACCCGCCCGGGCCTCCGCATCGGCGCGCGAGCCATCATCGGCAACGGCGCGGTGCTGACGGAGGACGTGCCGGACGGGACGATCGTGTCGGCCGGGACCATCTGGCCGAAGTAGCCACGAGACGGCCGCCGCCGCGATGCTCCGGACGCTACGAGGCCCGGACGGCCTGCCGAACGAGAACGGCGTCGACGATGTCCATCACGCCGGGAAGCGCTTCGGCCTCGAGGCCAGGAGCGGCGGGGATGATGCCGTCGGCCGCCGCCACCCGTCGCGCCGGCCCGCGAAGATCGCCCCACGCCCGCTCCTGGACCCGCGCGGTGAGCTCGGCGCCGACGCCCGCGGTCAGCGAGCCCTCCTCGGCGGTCACGAGCGCGCCGCTCCGCGCCACGGACTCGACGATGGCGTCGATCCCCAACGGAAGCAGCCGGCTGAGGGCCACGACCTCGCAGAAGACCTCATGCTCCAAGATGAGCTGCACCGCCGCGTCGAGCGCGATCGGCACCATCCCCCCGTAGGCCACGATCGTGGCGGACGACTCGGCGAAGTCGTTGCCCGAGAAGGTCAGGGCGGGATACGGGCCCGACTCCTCGACACAGCGCATGCCGTCGAGAAGGCCGTCGACCGGGCGCCGGTTCGGACGTCCGTACATGACCTTGTTCTCGATGAAGAAGACCGGCTCGTCGTCCTCGATCGCGTTCGTCAGAAGGGCCCTGACGTCATGGACCTCGCTGGGCGCGACCATGCTCACGTTCGGCACGCCGAGCAGGAACTTCTCGAGCGACTGGCTGTGCGTGGGGCCGTAGCCGCGGCGGCCGCCCATGGGAGTGCGCACCACCAGCGGCACCTGCACCTGGTCGTTGTACATCTCCCGGAACTTGCTGATGCCGTTGACGATCTGATCGAAGCCGAGCGCGATGAAATCGCCGAACATGATCTCGAGGATGGGTCGGTAACCGCGGAGCGCCATTCCGGCGGCGACACCAAAGAGCGACGCCTCGCTGATGGGGGTGGTGATGACGCGCTCGGGCCAGCGCGAGCTGAGCCCCGCGCCGACCTTGAAGGCCCCGCCGTAGGGATCGAGAAGGTCTTCGCCGATCAGGTAGACGTCCGACCGGCGCTCGAAGGCGTCATGGAGCGCCGCGTTCAGCTCGTCGACGCAGCGTCGTTGCCTCACGGTGCGGTCCTCATCGCGCGAGCGCCGCGCCGGCGGCGGGCGCCTCCTCCCCGGCCTCGCGCGCGGCGGCGATCTCCTCCCGGCACTCCCGTTCGATCCGCGCGCGGTCGGACCGCTCGAGCCGCGCGCCGAGCACGCGGAGCGGATCGTGCTCGCGCAGGGCCTCGAGCTCGTCCGGGTGCCGGGTGTCATCGCCCTTGGAGTGCGGGGCCATCCGGTGGGTGTTCAGAACGAGGAAGTAGGGGCGCCCCGACCGGCGGACGGAGGAAGCGGCGGCGCCCGCGGCGGCGTGCACTTGGACGACGTCGGTCGTGTCGAGCTCGGCCGTCTCGATTCCGAAGGCCTCGGCCCGGGCCGCGACCGAGCCGGACACCGCAAGTTCCGAGGGCGTGGTCTGCGCGTAACGGTTGTTCTCGACGACGATGAGAAGGGGCAGCGACCAGAGCGACGCCATGTTGAGGCACTCGTAGACGGCGCCCTGACCCAGGGTCCCATCGCCGAGGAAAACGGTCGTGAGCGCGCCCGCGCCACGCTCCCGTTCGGCGAGCGCGATGCCCGTGGCCAGCGGGGCGATGCTCCCCTGAACACCGTTGGTGTAGAAGTTGCCGCGGCACAGATGCTGGCTGCCGCCCCTGCCGCCGCAGGTGCCGGTCACGCGCCCCATCACCTCGGCGATCAGGCCGGAGACGTCGCCGGTGAACGCGATGTAGTGGCCGTGACAGCGATGGTTGCTGACGACGACGTCGAGATCGGCGTCGACGTGCGAGAGGACGCCGACGGCGTTGGCCTCCTGGCCGATGCAGGTGTGCGTGGTGCCGACCAGCAGACCCTCGGAGAACATCTCGAGAAGCGTCTCCTCGAAACGCCTGATGAGGCACATCTGGCGGTAGAAGTCGAGCATCTGGCCCCCGGACGGCGGGACGTCCGGCGCTCCTTGCGGTTCGGTCATCGCCCCTCGAAACGCGCGGTCGAACGGTACGGGAGCGGCCGGGCGCGTACCCGGCGCTGCTTTCCGGCATAGTACGCGCCCGCACGGGGCACCGCCGCCGCGACGGGGCTACGATGACCCGGATGGGCGATCGCGTTCGCGTCGAGTACCTGTTCAGCCGCGCGTGCCCGTCGCACGAGGAAGGGCTCGAGCGCCTCGCCGCGGCGGCCGCGCGCGCCGAGGTCGAGCTCGACCTTGTGGTCACCGAGATCCTCTCGGACGAGGAAGCGGCGGCGCGGCGCTTTCCGGGCTCGCCGACCTATCTCGTGGAGGGAACGGACATGGTCGACCCTCCCGTGGGGGTGCCGTTCTCCGTCGACGCCTGCCGGGCCTACCGGGATCCGTCCGGGAGGATCGGCCCACTCCCGCACCCCGACGACCTGGCCGCGGCGCTGACCGCCCCCGCATGAGCATTGCCCTCGGCTCGCCGGCCCCGACGTTCGCGCTCCCCGCAACCGATGGGTCGACCGTGTCGCTCGCTTCGCTGCGCTCGGATGCGAGGGCCGTGATCGTCGCATTCTGGTGCAACCATTGCCCCTACGTTCAGGCCTGGGAGGATCGCCTCGCGGCGCTCGTCGCCGAATGGCGCGACCGCGGGCTCGCGGCCGTGGCGATCAACGCCAACGACGTCTCGCGCTACCCGGCCGACTCCTTCCAGAGCATGGTCGAGCGAGCGGGCGAGCGGGGCTACACGTTCGCGTACGCCTTCGACGAGTCACAGGAGGTGCCACGTGCCTACGGAGCCGAGCGCACCCCCGAGGTGTTCCTGCTCGACGATGGTGCGCGCGTCGCCTACCACGGGGCGATCGACGACGCGACCGATCCCGGCGGCGTGACCGAGACCTATCTCGCCGACGCGATCGAGGCCGTCATGGCCGGCGAGCGACCGGCGGTCGCCGAGACCGCGCCCGTCGGTTGCACGATCAAGTGGAGATCCGCGAGGGGCGTCTGACGGCCTACGGGCGAAGCGGCGCGACCATGATCTTGGTGCGCGCCCGCCTGCTCGACAGCCCCTCGTAGCCGCCACGCCAGCCGCCCGGACCGGAAAAGCGGGTGACCGGCCACAACACGACCCGGCGCCAGATTGCCGGAGGGCCGACGAAGTAGCGCTGCCGTCGCACGTCCCGCTGAAGCGACACACGACTGCGCGGCCCGCTGAGAAGCGTCGCGCTGCGCACCGCGTCGTCGAACCGCCGCCCCACGGGCGCTCGCTCCCGCCACACGGATCGATCGGCGAACAGGCGCGGCGCGGCGATCGCGGGAGGTGTGATCGCCCCACTCTTCGGCGCGGACCTCTTCACCCGAAGGAGGCGCTTGCGGCCGGCCGCAAGATCCCAGCCGTAGATCCAGACGCGCCGGTCGTTCTCGCGCACCAGGCTGTAGACGAAAGTCTTGCTGCCGAGGTCGGCCCCCGCGACGTGAACCGACGGCGCGGCCCGGACCAGGGTGAGGACCTTCCCGTTCTTCCGCAGCAGGCGGACACGCTCCCTGCCGGATCCGTAGCCGTACTGGGCGCCCGCAAGAAGCTCGCGGAGGGCGACGTCGCCGCGACCGTTGACCCAGACCCCCCTCGGGCGGACGGCGCCGCTCCTGAGGGCCCTCCGGTGGACGACCTGGTCCGCCCCCGTGCGGAGGTCGCGCACCACGACCTCCGCGACGCGATCGCCGTCCGGTCCAACGACGCGGAGCCACGCGAGCCGGAAGGCGTTGCTGTCCGCCGCAAGGATCTGGTCGGCGCCGGAGCCGATCCCGTCGACCGCGATGACCGCACGCGCTCGGGTTGAGAGATCCACCGAAAGCAGGCGGCGGCGATCCGCGCCCATCGGACCGATCACGTGGAGCGAATCCCGCCAGATCCCCACGATGCGATGCGCGTCGCAGGGCCGCCGCGAGCGCATGACGCGAGTAAGCCTCTTCCGGCCGTGACGGCGTGCCCAGACCTCGCTCGGCCCGCCGGGCGCGACGCAGCGCGTCCAGACGGACCACTTGGCGGATCGCTCGGTCTGGCGCACGACCCCGGGCTGCTCCGCGATGATCAGGGGCGCCGACAGCGCCGGCGCGGACGATGCCGCGACCCCGACCACGATCGACGCGGCGATGCTCCCACGAAACATGCTCGCCCGCTTCACGTGGCGCACACTAACCGCGACCCGCGGACGTCGCGAGCGATCGCGTTGGTCCGCCGGCGACCCCGGGGCCCGGCTCGCGCCGAGAGCGGCGGTAGGCTGGAGACCTCCGAGTGTCGACGAACCCCACCATCGCGCGCGGAGCGCTGCTGACGCTCGCGCTCGCATCCCTCACGGGCGCCGCCATGGTCCCACAAACCGCATCGGCGGGCGCTCCGCCGGGGTTCCGCATCCAACCCGTCGCCGCCGGATTCCAGGGGCCGACCGCCTTCGCCTACACCCCCGACGGCCGGGTCCTCGTCGCGGAGAAGTCGGGGCTGGTGAAGACCGTGGTGAACGGCCAGGTTGCCGGCACGTTCATCGACCTCCGAGAGCGCGTGAACGACTACTGGAACCGGGGGCTCCTCGGCATCGCCGTCGATCCTCGCTTCGCC
>JAUVQP010000096.1 GCA_030598075.1 Miltoncostaeaceae bacterium
GGAGCGGGCTCCCCGGAAGCGGGCGTCGGCGCCGGCTCCTTCGGGGGCGTGGGCTCGGATGCCTCCGCCGCGGGAGCGGGCTCCCCGGCAGCGGGCGTCGGCGCCGGCTCCTTCGGGGGCGTGGGCTCGGGCGAGCCCCCGTCAGCCCGTGCGTCGGCCTCGCCGGCCGGCGCTCCATCGCCCGAGGCCATCTCCTCGGCGGTGACGGGCTCGGGCACCCGGCTCGCGCTGATGGCGTTCGAGAGCGCACCCATGATCAGCGCGCACGAGCGGATGGCGTCGTCGTTGCCGGGAATGACGTACGTCACGTCGTCGGGGTCGCAGTTGGTGTCGACGAGGCCGATGAGCGGGATCCCGAGGCGGTTGGCCTCCCGAACGGCGATGTGCTCCCTGTTCAGGTCCACGATGACGACGGCGTCGGGCAAACGCTCCATGCCCGATACGCCGCCGAGGTTGGTCTCCAGCTTCGCCAACTCACCCTCCCGCGAGAGCCGCTCACGGGTGGGGAGCAGCTCGAGCTTCCCCTCCTTCTTGGAGGTGCGCAGTTCGTGCAGTCGCTTGATGCGCTTGCTGATCGTGCCCCAGTTCGTGAGCAAGCCACCAAGCCAACGGTGTGACACGTTGGGCATCCTGCAGCTCTCTGCACCCTCGCGAACGGCCTCCTGGCACTGCTTCTTGGTGCCGACGAACAGCACGATGCCGCCCGACCGTGAGATGGAGCTGACAACGTCGCACGCCTCGTCCAACAACGCGCTCGTCTGCTGAAGGTCGATGATGTAGATGCCGCCGCGCTCACCGAAGATGTAGCGCTTCATCTTCGGGTTCCACCGGCGGGTCTGGTGTCCGAAATGAACTCCGGACTCCAAGAGTTGCTTCATTGTGACGGAGGGCACTGAGTCTCCTCGGCGATTCGGTTGGGAACGTCGGCTCCGACGCGCGCCGGGTGGACCCACGGATTCCGTGAGCACCGTCACCGGGCGGGTACGCCGGGGATGGGGGATCGGTCGAACTCGGCGATACTAGCGCGAGGGGCCCGCCGAGCGCGCTCGCGCGAGCGCATCGACGAGGTCCGACGGCAGCGGGCTGACCAAGGAGAGCTCCGCGCCGGTCTCGGGGTGCTCGAACCTCAGCGAGCTCGCGTGGAGGAACTGCCGGCCCACGCCGAGCGTGTCGGGGCGTCGGCAATAGGTGGGGTCGCCGGCCACGGGGTGGCCCGCGGCCTCCAGGTGGACGCGGATCTGATGAGTGCGTCCCGTCTCGAGGCGCGCCTCCAGCAACGAGAAGTCGCCGCAAACCTCGAGCCTGCGCAGGTGCGTGACGGAAGCCCGACCGGTCCCAAGGCGGGCCGTCATACGGCGGCGGGAGCGCGGGTCGCGCGCGATCGGCCGGTCGATCGTCAGGGCCGGTGGGGGCTCGCCGTGCACGAGGACCGTGTAGCGACGGTCGATCTCCCGCCGACGCAGCGCGGCCTGAATACGGCGATGAGACCGCGGGCTGCGCGCCACGATCAGCAGGCCGCTCGTGTCCCGGTCCAGCCGATGAACGATGCCGGGTCGCCGAGGATCGTCGCCGCCCGCGATGGAGCGGTCCAAGAGGCCATGCACGAGCGTTCCGCTCTGATGGCCCGCGCTCGGGTGGGTGACGACGCCCGCGGGCTTGTCCACGACGATGAGGTGCTCGTCCTCGTAGACGACGCCGAGCGGCACGGCCTCGGGCGTGAGCGTCGAGCGAGGCGGCGGCGCGGGACGTACCCGCACGACGGAGTCCTCGCGCAGAAGGTGGCGCTTCCGCTCACGCTCACCGTCCACGAGCACGCGGCCGGCCTCGATCAGGCGGGCGGCCTCGGCCCGGCTCCCGACCTCGGCGAGGGCCCCCACCACGGCGTCGAGGCGCTTCCCCGCGTCGTCGGGACCGACCCGGAACTCGACCTCACCCGCCTGACTCATCCTCTGGGACATCCCGTGTCAGGCCGAAGACGATCAGCGCCGCGCCGCTGACGATCCCAATGTCGGCCACGTTGAAGGCGGGCCATCGCGCCGGGTCGAGAAAGTCCGTCACGGCACCGTGAAGCAAGCGGTCGATCAGATTGCCGAGCGATCCGCCGACCAGGAGCGCCGCGCCCGCGGCCACGATGACGTTCCGGTGGACGATGCCGGCGAGCGCGACGGCGATGGCGCAAAGCGCAAGGACGGTCAGGATCGCGACGGCGGTCTGGCGACCCGGGAAGAGGCCGAACGCGATGCCGTCGTTGGTGACCCGCGAGATGTCGAACCCGGGGACGACCTGGTGGGCGGAGCGCGGCTCGAGCGCCGCGCGAACGGTGATCTTGGTGACCTGGTCGAGCACCAACACCGCGACGGCCAGGATCGCGAAAACGCGCCAGCGTCGTCGGACCTCGCGCCGCTCCCGGCGCGCGATGGCGCGGAAGATCGCGTCGTGCTGCCCCGAGCCGGATCTCACGAAGCGTCGGCGCCGAACGCCTTGGCAAGCCGCGCCGCCAGCGCTGCGCTCTCACCGTCGACCTCGACCAGCTTGCGCGCGCCGGCGGAGCCCCGCCGAAGACGAGCCGCGGCCGGGCGAACGCCGGCGGCGTCGGCGATGTAGGCACAGAGCGCCCGGTTCGACTGCCCCTTGTGGGGCGGTGCGGCGATTTGAACTCGGAGCAGTTCTCCGTACGGTCCCACCGCGCGGGTCGCACGAGAGCGGGGCACGGCCTTGACGGCGACGACCACCCCGCCGGGCCGAAGCGACAGCCATAGGGGCAGCTCGCTCAGAATCCCTGGAGGATGTTGACCAAGAGGGACTGGACGATGACCAGCACGATGATCCCGAGAATCGGCGACAGATCGAACATGCCGAGTCGCGGAATGATCCGCCGGAAGATCCCCAGGTACCAGTCGGTGCTCTGGATGAAGAAGCCGTACACGGCCCGCGTCCATCCCGCTACCGGAGCCCGCGGGATGAACGACAACACGATCCGGATGAAGATGACCAGCAGATAGACCGTGAACAGCGCGTTCACGTAGTTGATGACGCTGTCCATCAAACCCCTTGGCGCGGAATGAGCGTGCGGCGCGCTGAACGCACGCCGCGCGTCTCACAGTTCACCAGATCGCGCGGTCGCCGACATCACCGCCTCGGCGAGACGGACCCGCACCGCTCCACGCTCCAGTGTCTCGATGGCGGCGACCGTGGTGCCGCCGGGCGAGCTGACGCGGTGCCGAAGCGCCGCAGGATCCACGCCGCCCTCCAGGAGGGACGCCGTTCCCGCGATGACGGCCTGGACCATCGCCCGCGCGTCGGCGCGGCTGAGACCCGCGGCCACACCCCCCTCCTCGAGCGCCTCCGCGACGAGCGCCAAGATGCCCGGTCCGCTTCCGGCGAGCGCGGTGGCGGCGTCGAACAGGCGCTCGGGCAGCTCGATGACCGTTCCGAGGACGCCGAGGAACTGGCGGAGCGAGTCCTCCGCGGCCCCGTCCAGACCACGTGTCGCGAGCGCGATGAGCCCGGCCCCGTGCCGCACCGCGAGATTGGGCATCAGACGGGCCGTCGCACGAGCCCCGGCGGCCTCAAGATCGTCCAGCGACCTGCCCGCCGCAACCGAGGCGAGGACGGCGGTGTCGCGGAGTCCAGGCGAGAGAGACCGAAGTGCCGCGCCCAGGTCCGTCGGCTTCACGGCGACCACCACGAGGTCGCAGCTCGCCACGTCGGCCACCGTTCCCTCGCGCCCCCCCGTGTCGTCGATCGCGGCGCGGAGGGACGCGGGAACGACATCCGCCAAGACGAGCCGCTCGGCGAGCCCGGGATGGCCCGCGACGAGACCCGCGGCCAGGGCCCCGCCCATCGCCCCGCAGCCGACGATGCCGACGCTGTCGA
This sequence comes from Miltoncostaeaceae bacterium, assembly GCA_030598075.1. Lineage (GTDB taxonomy): Bacteria > Actinomycetota > Thermoleophilia > Miltoncostaeales > Miltoncostaeaceae > JARFPS01. Next base: position 3,877 of record JAUVQP010000096.1, read on the forward strand.
AGCGGTCGGTCATCCGGCCACGCCGATGCGATCGGCGTGGCCGGAGCTTGGAGCGAGCGGGAACCACGCGATCCGACGGGGTCGCAGCGCGCCGACGCGCGGCTGAGCCGAGCCTTCTCCACTCCTCATCAATACTGGTTGAAGAAGCCCTTCTCGAGGAGGCGAGCCTTCTCTTCGGCGGAGACCTCCACGTCGCGCGGCGTCAGCATGAAGACCTTGTCGGCGACGCGCTGCATGCCCCCGTCGAGCGCGTAGGTGAGCCCGCTGGAGAAGTCGATGAGGCGCTTGGCCAGATCGGAGTCGGCGCTCTGGAGATTCAGGATCACCGGGACGCCGACCTTGAAGCGGTCGGCGATCTGCTGGGCGTCGTTGAAGTTCTTCGGCACGACGAGGTGGACCTCGGCGGGGCGTGACCGCGACTCGGCGACGCGAACCGGGCGCTTGCGGGCTGGAGCGGACTCGTCGGCGAAGATGTCGTCGAACTCGCTCTCGCGGCGGCGTGATCCCAGGCGACGCACGCTGGGACGCTCGCGGTAGGAGCGCTCGAGCTCGTCCTCGGCGCTGGAGCGGCGGCCCCGGCCCCGGTCGGGCTCGTCGCCCTCCTCGTCCTCGTCCTCGTCGAAGTCGTCGTCGTAGTCGTCATCCTCGTCGGCCATGCCGAAGTACACGAGCGTGCGATGCCACAGCTCGGCCGGCGCCGCCATCAGGAGCCCGCCCGCTCGATGAGGCTCCGACCGACGCGGACGAGCGTCGCGCCCTCCTCCGCGGCCACCTCGTAGTCCTGACTGGATCCCATCGAGAGCTCCTCGAACCCGTGCCGACCGGCCCAACGGGACCGTAGGTGGTCGCGCAGATCGCGGACTGCGGCGAAGTGCCGCCGGTTGTCGTCGGGATCGGTCACCGCTGGGGGCATCGCCATGAGTCCGGCGACGATCACGTTCGGGTGATCCGAAACGTCCTGGATAAAGGCCGGAAGCTCGCCGGTCACGATACCACCTTTGGTGGGTTCATCCGCGACGTTCACTTCGACAAGAACGCGCGTCGGCCCTTCCGCCCGCTTCGCGATCTCCGCGGCCAGCCGGAGCGAGTCGACCGAGTGGATAAGCCTCGACAGCAAGAGGACGTCGCGCACCTTGCGGCGCTGCAGATGGCCGATGAAGTCGAACGTCAGCGCATCGCCCACGACCTCGCGCTTGGCGACGAGGTCCTGCAGACGGTTCTCGCCGACGAGCGAGATCCCGGCCTCGACGAGCGTCGGGGCGTCCCTGGGCTCGATGTACTTGCCGGCCACCACGATCTCGACCGAGCCGACGCCACGGCCGGACCGCCGCGCGGCGGCATCGACACGCTCGCGCATCTCCTCGTACGCCCGCCGCAGGCGCTCTGCGTTCACTCGGCCCCCCGCCCTAGCCAGATGATGCCGGCCTGCCGGCCGGTCTCGGCTCCGTCGCGACGATACGAGTAGAAGCGATCCGGCTCGTCGTAGGTGCAGGCCTCGATCGCGTGGATGGAGGAGTCGGGTAGTCCGGCCGCGCGGAGCGCGACGCGGGCCGCGGCCGCGAGGTCCACCGCCTCGCCGGCGACCACCTCGTCGCCAAACCGCGCCGCGAAGCGCTCGCGGACGTCCGCGCCGACCCGGTAGCGAGCCGGCCCGATCGCCGGCCCGATGGCCGCGGCGCTCCGCGCCGGGTCGCCCAGGGCCTCGACCGTTCGCTCGATGACCCCGCCGACGAGCCCGCGCCAGCCCGCGTGCGCCGCCGCCACCGCTGTGCCGTCGCGATGCCAGAGCAGGATCGGCAGACAGTCTGCGCCGAGCACGACCAGCGCGAGTCCAATCCGGCTCGTGACGAGGCCATCGCCAACCGGCCAGCCCCGGAGCGCTCCGACGAAACGCCCGGGTCGACTCGGGGCGCCAAGCACGTGGACGGTCGCCGCGTGGACCTGGTGCCCCATCGAGACGCGCTCCGAGTCCAGGGCGAGTGCCTGACAGACCAGCCGCCGGTTGGCCCGCACGGCCGCCGCGCGGTCGCCCGAGGTCGCACCGAGGTTGAGACCGCGGAACGAATCCTCGCTGACTCCCCCCTGCCGAGTGGTGAACACGGCGCTCGCCGCGCAGTCGGTGGACTGCTCGACCGGCTCGATCATGGCCCGGACCGCGCCGCCCGCAGCGCGAACCTCAGCTGCGCGTCGGGATCCCCCACCTCGTCGTCGAGGACGGCCGCACGGAGCTCGGCCAGCGCCCGGCCGATGGCCGGCCCGGGCTCGATGCCCTCGCGCACGAGGTCGGTCCCCGACACCTCGATCACGCGATCGCGCCCCCACCGCCACCAGTCGACGACCACGTCCGCACCGAACGCGAA
>JAUVQP010000041.1 GCA_030598075.1 Miltoncostaeaceae bacterium
CTCGGTCATCGCCATGGGCTCAACCATGGCGATGACGCTGCGTCCTTGCCCCGCGGGGTTTTCGCGGCCAGAACACGCCATGGTTCCCTGACACGGCACTAGTGCTCTCGTCCGAAACGTCGGCGGGCTTCCGCCGCGAGCAGACCCCGCGGAGAGCGGCGGACGTTTCCTGACGGAGCACCGGGGTCCCGAGCCGCGGGCTCTCGCGCACGGCCCGCCGAGCCGGGGCGCCCGAGGTCACCCGCGGGCGCGCGCCGCCCCGACCATGGCGGCCCGGTAGCCGTCCGCACGAAGCTCGTCCCGCGTCGCCTTGGCACGGGCGAGCCGGCGGTAGCGGCCGACGACGACGAGATACACGCGCCCGCCTTCGCGCGAGCGGACGATGATGCGCGTCGAGTATCCGGAGCCCCGCACCCGCCGCGCCAGGAGCCGAGCCTGCTGCCGCGCTCGCCGCGAGCCAGCCAAGGCGAGGAATGCCTCGGCGCGTCGCGGCGCTGCCCGGGCCGACCCCACGCGGGCTCCGCGAAACCCGCGGGCGATCAGATCGTCGCGCTCTCGGCGGGCGTTGGCGAGGACGGCGAAGTGGCCCGTGACCACGAGGTGCCGCACGCGACCCCCGATCCTTCGGCGCACGATAACCACGTCCTTGCCCGCGCGGCGGAGCCGACCCATGGCCGACGTCGCCCGCGCCGCGCTCGGCGGGGCCGCCGCGTAGACGAGATATCTCACGGCGGGCTTCTCGCCTGCGGGACCGTCCGGGGCTCCGGAGGGCGGGGCGCCGGCCGGCGTGACCGCGAACCAGGTGTCCCGGAGACCCAGGCTGGCGCGGATCGTTGCGCCGGTCCGCGTCACGACATCTCCATCCGCGGTCGTCACCGCGACCCACCTCACCCGGGGCGAGACACCGCGCGAGAGCACCCGAACCCCGGTGACCGCTGACCCGAGGCCCAGACGCGAGGCCAGCTCGGCGCCGCTAAACCGGGGCGGGTTGCTCCAGCGGTGGTAGGGCGAGGTCGCGTCGAAGGGGTCGGGCACCCCAACGAGATACGGACGGGGGTCGGAGCCCCAGACATTCTGAACGCTCTCGGTGTGACCGCCGGACGTCGAGTGGAAGAAGGTCGTCGCGACCTCGCCCTCGTAGATGACCACCGTTCCGCGGGTGGCGTCGACCGCCGCGCTCGTGCGCGGGTCCTCGGCGCCGAGGCCCCCGTAGACCTGGCTCCGCGTGTCCGGATGGACGTCGAAGGCCCGATCGGGACGCAGGCCGTTACGAGCGTACGAGCGCGCGGCGATGGCCTGCGCCCGCAGTGCCGCCCCCGGCCAGGACGCCGGGACCTCGCGTGGCACCACCCCGTACAGGTACTCCTCGATGCGGAGCCGGTTGACGACCTGCACCCGCCCGGCTCCGGACGGACGAAGCTGGAGCGCGCCCCGGTAGCGGCGCCCGTCGAGCGTGACGAGCCCTTCCGAGCCGCCGATCTCGATCGCATCACCGGTTGCGGCGATGGCGCCGCTGGTGTCGACGAGCTCGACCCGACCGGACGTGGCGCGCACGCGAACCGGACCGGAGAGAGCCGTGCGTGGGCCCCCGGAGATGGGGGCCGCCACGAGGCCCGCGCCCCCGACATCGATCGATGCCGAGGACGCTCTCAGCTGCACCCGGACGTCCGCGTCCGGCCGACCCTGGAGCGTGGTGCCCCGGTAGTAGTGAGCGAGAATCGCGCCAGCGTCCCAGCCCGCCCTCGCCGCGCCGAGCGCCCCGTACTGGCTCATCCCCACTCCGTGGCCGAAACCGCGCCCCTCGAAGACGAACGTGTCCTCCGCCATGGCCGACGCGGGCGTGAGCGCCGCCATCACGACGCACAGCGGGGCCGCGAGATGAAGCGGGCGTACGGGCATCACGAAATTCATCGACAGGGGCAGCACGACTCCTGAGCCGTCTGGCGGAGCCTTGCCGGGGCGCCCGAGATCCTCAACGAGACGGGTTGCGCGCCTACGCGCCCACCACCTGGCCGAGGCGAATTCCATGGCGCGCCGCCAGTTCCTCGCCGCGCCCGTAGCGGACGGCGCGCCGCGCCGACATGGGATCGACGCCGCCGTCGATGAGCGCCTGGCGGACCTCCCCTTCCCGCGCCATGCGGAAGAAGAGGACGATCACGACGATGATCATCACCCCGGTGCCCTCGACGACCATGATCGTCCCGGCATTGATCTGATCCTGGAGGGGCGTCTGGCCGAAGACGGGGGCCGTGTCGGCGTACGCCGGGTAAAAAGCCGTGCCGCTGAACCAGAAGATATTCCCGACCACCAGGAGCACCATGCGGACCGCCCCGAGATAGAGGATCTTCGCCCCGGTTCCGAACCACTCGGGGCCCGGAAGCGGCTCGATGACCGCCGCCCAGAGCAGCAGGCCGAACGTGAAGAACGAGAGGTGCTCGAGGAAGTGCACGTACTCGTTGCTCAGCGAGGCCTCGTACAGAACGCGCAGGTGCCACACGCAGAAGGAGAGCGCCCACAGCGGAAGGGCCACCAGCGGGTGGGCCAGCACCCGAAGCCGCTGCACCCAGCCGATCGCCAGCGCCGGTCGCAGAACCGGTCCCGTGACCCCCAGCACGATCAGCAGCGGGGCGATGTCCCCGATCAGCACGTGCTGCAGCATGTGCACCGAGAACAGCGCCTCCTCGCCGATCGGGTCGATCGGGCTGCACACCGCCACGATCATCACGCCCAGGCCGCCGTAGAAGCTCAGCATCCGCCACGGTGGAAGGCGCCGACCCAGGTGACGGGCTCGGAGGCCGTAGAGGATCCCGCCGAGGAGGATGGGCGCGAGCTGCAGCGGAGGCAGCGACCAGTGGGAGAACGGCGAGGCGCGCAGGTCCTCCGCAGCCGTCCCTCCGCTCGCATGTGCCGGAATCACCTCCAGAAAGGTGGTGAGTCCCGCGAGCGTCCAGGTCACCGGTGGCCCGTCCAGGGGAGTGGATGCCTTGCGCCCCGAGAAGACCCCACCGGCCGCGACGCGACGCCGCCGGCATGGCGGGCCCGACGACGATGACCGAGGACACCACATCCGCCGAGGTCTTGAGCGCGGCGGGGTGGGGCCGGCGTTTCCTGACGCGGCACCGTCCCACTGTAGTCACGGGCCACCGACGGGAGGAGCGGCCGGGCTCGTCCGTCCAGGGCGGCGCGCGGCGCCCCGAGCCACTACGGTGTCGGCATGTCCGACACCCCGCACCTGTGGGCCGTCACCAGCGGCTGGGACGGGCCGTTCCAGATGGAGGAGGTTCTCGTCGTCGCGACCGATCTCGACGATGCGCTGCGCAGGGCGGAAGCCGCCTTCTCCGCGGCCCGCCAGCCCGTATGCCGCGCCAAGGTCCGGACGCGCGACTTCGGTCAGGTCGAGCCCGGGCTGGTAGCCGGCCCGCGTCGCTCGGGCGCGTCGCTCGCCGGCGACGGGCAGCAGAGCGAGCGCCGCTGCTCCCCCGAGGGGCAGGCGGCCGCCGAGTGAGGCACGCCCGGCGCCGCGCTACGAGATCTCTGCAGGCTCCTCGTCGCCGTCGACCCCGGACGGGGCGGGGCCTGGCTCCGCCGGACCCGCAGCCCCCTCGTCCTCGAAGAGAGCCTCCAGCGCCTCCACGGCGCGCGGCCAGAACTGCGAGCCCGACTCGTCCATGCACTCCTCGAGAGCCTCGCGCCTCGTGAGCTGCCGCTGGTAGGGCAGCGGCGAGATAAGCGCGTTGTAGACGCTCGCCAGATGCAGGACCCTTGCCCCCTCGGGAATCTCGTCCCGCGTGAGACCGTCGGGGTAGCCCGCGCCGTCCCATCGCTCGTGGTGGCCGCGCACCCACGACGCCCGCTCGAGGCCGAAGACGTCCCCCACGATCTCGGCACCCAGCGAGGCGTGCGTGCGGACCCGGGCCAACTCGGCCGGGCTCAGCGGCCCGCGCCGAAACAGCAACGAGTCCGGGACGGCGATCTTGCCGACGTCGTGGACCAGCGCGGCCTCTCGCAGCCGGCGCGACGCGCGCTGGGTCCACCCGAGCTCCATGGCCAGCGCGCCGGCCAGCGCCGCGACCCGTTCTGAGTGGCGACGGGTCGAAGGGTCCTTGGAGTCGACCGCGCGGGCAAGCGTGCGAATGCTCTGAAACGCCTGATTCCGCCGAAGCTGCCGTGCCCGCTCCTCCCCGGAGGTGACCTCCATCACATCCGGGGAGTAGAGGCAGACGATGTCGCGGCTTGCGCCCTTCGCCCAGTAGAGAGCGGCGTCGGCCTTCCCGAAGAGGTCGTCGGCGTCGGCCGCCTGGGCGAGGTCGCACACCCCCACCGAGATCGTGACGTTCCCGACAGCGGGGAACTCCGCGCTCGCGACCGCCACGCGCGACCGCTCGGCGGCCTGCCACGCTGCCTGGGCGTCGGTCTCGGGCATCAGCCAGCCGAACTCCTCGCCGCCGATCCGGCCGACGACGTCACCGCCGCGGGCCGCGTCGCCCAGCCTCCACGCCAACTCCCGCACGACCGCGTCGCCGGCCCGGTGCCCGAAGGTGTCGTTCACGGCCTTGAAGTGGTCGATGTCGATAATGGCCAGAGACATTTGACGCTTGTGCCGTCGAGAGCGCAGGATCTCCGCATCGAGGCGCTCGAAGAAGACCCTCCGGTTGAACAGTCCGGTCAGCGAGTCGGTCGCCGCACGGGCGGTGAGGGCAGCGCGCGCACCCGCGCTGTCCACGGCGAGGCCCACGAGCCGGGCGAACGGCACCAGCCGGGCCTCGGCGTCGGGCGGCACCGGAGCGGATGCGCTCGTCGCGACGGCGACCGCCCCCCAGAGCCCGTGGGCGGAGAACACCGGCACGGCGACCGCACCCCGGAGCACGGTGCCCCCGGGCGCGCGCACGTACCGCTGGGGGAGGGCGGTGAGGTCGTCCACCCGGGCCGCCATGCCCGTCGCCGCCACGCGACAGGACGGGAGCCCGGACGTGAGCGACGACGGCTCCGTGAAGAGGGTGACGGCGTCGGGATCGGCGGTCCAGAGACCCGCGTAGATCGCCACCTCGGACTCGAACCGCACCACGGTCGCGGCATCCGCGCCCTGCCTGCGCCCGACCTGCCGCGCGACGAGGTCCATGATCTCGGGGGTCGGCTCCGCTCGCGCGATCGCCTCGGCGATCGCCCGGAGCGCCTCTTGCTCTCGGCCGCCGCTCCTGAGTGCCAGGCGCACCCGCGCGACGAGCTCACGGCGGTCAACCGGCTTGACAACATAGTCGTCGGCACCGGCGTCGAGCGCCTCCGCAAGCCGGTCGGCCTCGTCGCGCGAGGTGAGCATGATGATCGGAGGACCCGGCTCGCGGCGCGAACGGACCTTGGCCAGCACCCCGATCCCGTCGGGGTCCGGCATCGCCCGGTCGAGAAGCACGAGGTCCACTGGGGCCTCGTCGAGCACCTCCATCGCCTCGACGCCGTCGCCGGCGTCCGTCACGAGGTGGCCCTCCGCCTCCAGCACCTCTCCCACCACGCGGCGGGTGGTGCCGTCGTCCGTCACGACGAGCACGTCGGCTCCCGTGCCCGGCTTCGCCGTCGCATCCATGCGGGTTGTCGTCGACCGCTCGCCGCCATTCTTGAGGCGCGATGAATGGGCTGCCCGAGCAGCCCCCAAGCGGGCCGAGCCCCCTCGTGGATCGCACCCGCGCACGCCTGCTGGCCGTCGCCGCGCTCTGCGCCGGGCTGATCTCGGCCATCTACGCCGTCGCGGCGCACACGGAGCCGGGCCAGCGGGTGGACAACTCGGCCTTCGGCGCCCTCGACCCGCGTCGGAGCCCGAGGGTGTATGAGGCGACGGAGGGCTTGCTCGAGACCATCACGCTCGCGTCCGTCGCGCTGCTTGGGATCGCCATCGGCGCGCTTGCGCTTGCTCGACGGCGCCTGGACCTCGCGCTCGCCGCGGGCGTCCTGATCGTCGGGGCCAACGTCACGACCCAACTCCTCAAGGCCATCCTGCCCCGACCGGACCTCATCGGCTCCGGCTTCCCGCCAGGGAGCCTCCCGAGCGGGCACGTCACGGTCGCGATGTCGCTCGGGATGGCTCTCGTGCTCGTCTCGCCCCGTGCGCTGCGCCCCCTGGCCGCGACGGTCGGAGGCACGTACGCCGCCGGAGTGGGAATCGCCGTGCTCGCGCTCGACTGGCATCGTCCGGCCGACGTCCTCGCCGGCTATCTCGTGAGCCTCCTGTGGGCCGCCGTCGTGGCGGCGTTTCTTCGCCCCGACCCTCCCGGATCGGCCCTCCCGGGACGCGCCGCGCGCCTCGTGACGGCCGCGGCGGCCGCTCTTCTGCTCGCCTTCATCGCGGTTGTCGCGGCGGCGGCCGCGGACCGGTTCGACCTGTTGAGGGTGGTCGACGACCGCGCTGCCTTCGTCGCCGCGGCCGGCGTCACGGTCCTCGCGGCGGCGGCGGCGATGACCACCCTCGCCCGGCTGCTCCGACCGACCGGAACGCCCGACACATCGTGAGGCGCGGCGTCCGCGGACCGCGTCGCGCCGGGACCGCGAGTAGTCTTCCGGCATGCGTGTCGGGCTCTTGACCGGTGGGGGCGACTGCCCTGGGCTGAACGCCGTGATTCGCGCTGTCGTCACCGTCGGGCGCCGCCGCTACGGACACGAGCACGTGGGTCTGCTGCGCGGGTGGCGGGGCCTGATCGAGGCGGACTCCCGTCCGCTGACCCCCGACGACGTCGCCGGAATCGCGGTGCGCGGCGGAACCATTCTCGGCAGCTCCCGCACCAATCCCTTCACGCTTCGCGACGGGGGCGAGCGGGCCGCCCAGGCCGCCAGAGACCTGGGTCTCGACGCAATCGTCGCGATCGGCGGCGAGGACACGCTGGGAGTCGCCAACCGGCTCCACGAGGAGCACGCCGTTCCGACGGTCGGCGTCCCGAAGACGATCGACAACGATCTCTCGGCGACCGACTACACGTTCGGCTTCTGGACGGCGGTCCAGATCGCGACCGACGCGATCGACAGGGTCAAGACCACCGCCGAGTCCCACGATCGGATCCTCGCCGTGGAGGTCATGGGCCGCCACGCGGGCTGGCTCGCCCTTCAAGCGGGTATCGCCGGCAACGCCGACGCCATCCTGATCCCCGAGGTCGCCGCCAGCCTCGACCAGGTGGAGGGGTACGTGCGCTCCCGGGCCGCGCGCGGAAGGCGCTTCTCGGTGATCGTCGCCAGCGAGGGTGTCGAGCTGGCCTCTGCTGGCGACGCGACCGAGGGCCGGGATCTGGACGAGTTCGGGCACGCCCGGCTCGCGAAGGTCGGAGTCGCCCAGCGCTTGGCCGAGGCCCTCCAGGAGAGGACCGGGATCGAGGCCCGCCCGGTGGTCCTCGGCCACGTCCAGCGCGGGGGAACGCCGGTGGCCTTCGACCGCGTTCTGGCCACCCGCTACGGAGTACGCGCGGCCGAACTGGTCGGCGAGGGCGGGTTCGGGCGCATGACCGCGCTTCGCGGAGACGCGATCGTCGACGTGCCTCTGGCCGACGCCGTCGCGGAGTTGAAGCTGGTGCCCCGCGAGCTCTACGAGGCCGCGGAGACCTTCTTCGGGTAGCGCGGGACGCTCTCGCGGAGATTCGGTCGCATGCCCGACGACCGGTGCTAACCTCATCCGCCGTGGGCCGCGCCCTCATCATCTGCGAGAAGCCGTCCGTCGCCGGCGACGTCTCCCGCGCGCTCTTCGGCAGCAAGGCGAAGAAGGTCGCCGACCGCTACGACGGGCCCGACGCGATCGTGGCGTTCGCCGTCGGCCATCTCGTCGAGCAGATCGATCCCGACGCCTACGACAAGCGTTTCAAGAGCTGGCGCTACGAGGATCTGCCGATCATCCCCGAGGAGTTTCGCTATCAGGCGCGCGACGCGCGCGCCGGCAAGCAACTCGCCGCCCTCCACAAGCTGATGGTGCGGAAGGACGTGGACACGCTGGTCAACGCCTGCGACGCCGGCCGAGAGGGCGAGCTCATCTTCAAGCTCATCCTCCAGACCGCTCCGGAGGAGGCGCGCGCCAAGCCCGTGCGCCGAGCGTGGTTCAGCTCCATGACGCTCGGCGCCATCCGTGAAGCCTTCGACACGCTCCGGGACGACGAGCAGATGAAGCCGCTCGAGGAGGCGGCGCGAGCGCGGAGCGAGGCGGACTGGCTGGTGGGCATGAACGCCACCCGAGCCGCCACGACGAAGGCCGGCTCCGCGCGCCGTGTCCTGTCGATGGGTCGGGTCCAGACGCCCACCCTCGCCCTCATCGTGAAGCGCGACCTCGAGATCCAGAGCTTTGTCCCCGAGGACTACTGGGAGGTGCACGCCACCTTCCGGGGCGCCGGGGGCGCGGAGTACCCGGGCCTCTGGCACGAGCGCAGCACCACGCGCCTCCGCGAGGGCCCGAGGGCCGACGCCATCGCCGAGGAGGTACGCGGCAAGGACGGTGCCGTCGAGTCCGTCGAGGTCAAGCCCACCTCCGAGAAGACGCCGCTCCTCTACGACCTCACCGCCCTCCAGCGGGAGGCGAACCAACGCTTCGGCTTCTCGGCCACGCGCACGCTGTCGGCGGCGCAGGCGCTCTACGACCGCCACAAGCTTCTCACCTATCCGCGCACGAGCTCCCGGTTTCTGAGCGGCGACATGACCGGCCAGCTTCGCTCGGTCGTCTCGACGATCGGCGCGAGCAGCGCCGAGTACGCCGACGGGGCCCGCACCGTGCTCGCGCTCGGCAAGCTCCCCCTCGGGGGCATCATCAACGACGCCAAGGTGCGCGACCACCACGCGATCATCCCCACCGAGGGCGACCACGATCTCTCGGGGCTCGGCAAGGACGACCGCCGCATCTATGACCTCGTGGCGCGTCGCTTCCTGGCCGTCTTCCTCCCCGCTGCCCGCTTCGAGAACACGGTCGTCGAGACGCGCGTCGACGAGCATCGGTTCCGGAGCCGCGGCAAGGTCCTGATCGACGCCGGTTGGCAGGCCGTCGATCCGAAGCCGCGGCGCGACGACGACAAGCCTCTCCCGGCCGTCGCGCAGGGCGAGCGGGTCACCTGCGCCGATGTGCGCTCGCTGGCCAAGCAGACGAAGCCGCCGGCCGCCTACTCGGAGGCCAAGCTGCTCCGCGCCATGGAGACCGCGGGCAACCTCGTCACCGACGACGAGGCCGCCGAGGCCATGAAAGACGCGGGCCTCGGAACGCCGGCGACGCGGGCCGCCACGATCGAGCGGCTGATCGAAGCGGGCTACGTCGAGCGCAACGGACGCCAGTTGCGCGCCACGGACAAGGCCGTGGGCCTGATCACCATGCTCGGGGATCACGCCCTCACCTCCCCCGAGCTCACCGGCCGGTGGGAGCAGCGGCTCAACCGCATCGAGCGCGGCGAGGAGCGTCACGACGACTTCCGTCGGGAGATCGAGGCCTTCACCGGACGCGTCGTCTCCTGGTTCGCGGACAAGGACCGGGAGGACCTGCGCATCAGGCGCCAGCCCTTGGCGCCCTGCCCCACCGACGGCTGCGACGGGGAGATCGTCGAGTATCCGAAGAGCTACGGCTGCACCAGCTACCGGGGCAAGGCCGAGCCCGGGTGCGGATACACGCTCTGGAAGCAGCACAACGGCAAGACCATCTCGCGCGAGGAGGCCCTCGCGCACGTCGCCGCGGGCCGGTCGAGCAAGGACCTCGAAGCCGACCGGGACGTGCTCGGCCCCTGCCCCACCGACGGCTGCGACGGGGAGATCGTCGAGCGGGGGCGATCCTACGGCTGCACCAGCTGGAAAAGCCGCAAGGACCCGGGCTGCGGCTACGTCATCTGGAAGAAGGTCAGAGGCCAGAGGGGCGAGGTCGACGTCGACACCGCGCGAGGGATGGTGGCCAGGGGCGAGACCAACGCGAGCCCGGCGCCCAGCGCGGAGCCCCTCGGCCCCTGCCCCACCGACGGCTGCGACGGGGAGATCGTCGAGCGGGGGCGATCCTACGGCTGCACCAGCTGGAAAAGCCGCAAGAACCCGGGCTGCGGCTACGTCATCTGGAAGCGCGAGAAGGGGCACGAGGTCTCGCGCGAGGAGGCCCTCCAGCGTCTGGCCGAGGCGACCGGCACCCCGGAGCCCGACGGC
>JAUVQP010000072.1 GCA_030598075.1 Miltoncostaeaceae bacterium
AACGGGTCGACTCAGCTCTGAGGACGCCTTGGCTCGAACCATCGCAGAACGGATCCGCCACTCGGCGAAGGGCTCGTTCATCGGGCGGGTCGTTGAGCTGGAGGCCCTGCGCGATGCCATCCTGGCCGACGAGCTCCCGTTCGTGGTGGCCTATGTCCACGGCCCGGGAGGAATCGGCAAGTCCCGCTTCGTCCTGGCAACCGTGGAGGCCGTGAGCCCGCCCGCCGTGGGGCTGTCGCTGGACTGCGCCCAGATCGAGCCCACTCCCCCCGGGTTCCTTCGGGCAGTGGCCGGCGCCCTGGGCGAGGACGACCCCGAGCCGGCCCCGGACAGCATCGCCCGCACGCTCGGCAGGCAGGGCGCGAGGACGGTGCTCGCGCTCGACACCTTCGAGACGTTCGGCCTGATGGACGCATGGTTGCGCCAGGTCTTCCTACCGCTGCTGCCCGAGACCGTGATGACGATCATCGCCGACCGGCAGCCGCCCAATCCGTCCTGGCTGACCAGTCCGGGGTGGGAGGGGCTCTTCCGAGATATCGAGCTCCGGAGCCTGGAGCCGCAAGAGGCGCACCGGATACTGGTGCGCCGGGGACTGAGCGACGAGCAGGCCGTCCGCGTGAACGGCTTCGCCCGCGGCCATCCGCTGGCGCTCGAGTTGGCGGCTGGTGCGCTTCGAGCGCAGCCGGAACTCGAGATCGCGCCCGGCCCGCCGCCGAGGATCCTCGGCCAGCTCAGCACCGCGTTCCTGGCGGGGCTGCCGTCCGAGGTCGCCGAGACCGTGGAGGCCGCCTCGACCGTGCGCCGAGTGACGGAGCCGATGCTTGGGGCGCTCTTGTCGATCCCGGCGCCACGCGACCGCTTCGACGATCTGCGCGGCCTCCCCTTCGTCGACGCGACGGGCGAGGGCCTCTCGCTGCACGACGTGGTCCGCGACACGGTCGCCGCCGACCTGGCGCGGCGCGACCCCGACCGCCACCGCCGATACCGGCGGCGGGCGTGGCGCCTCCTGACACGGGAGTCCCAGGCCACGGGCACGCTCAACCTTTGGCAGCAGACCGCTGACCTGCTCTTCCTGCTCCAGAACCCTCATGTGCGCGAGGCCTTCTTCCCGGCCGGCTCGGCGGAGGTACGGATCGAGCCCGCCCGGCCGGAGGACGGCGACGCGATGCTCGCCATTGCCGGTGACACCGCCCCCGAGGAGATGCCGTTCCTGCGCGCATGGTGGGACCGGGTGCCCGAAGCCTTCAGCGCGGTCCGCGACGCCGATGGCGGCGTGGTGGGCTTTCACATCCTGTGCGAGGCCGGCGACGCCGATCCGCGGCTCGCCGAGGAGGATCCGCTGGCTGCGGCCTGGTTCGAGCACCTACGCCGGGAGCCGGTTTCCGAGGGAGGGCTCGCGCTCTTCTACCGGAGATGGCTGGCGGCCTCGGCCGGCGAGGGCCCGTCGCCGGCTCAGGGCGCGTCCTTCCTGGACATCAAGCGCTCCTACATGGAGATGCGCCCGAATCTGCGCCGCGTCTACATGGCGGTGGAGGACCCCGACATCTTCAGCTCCGCCTTCGCAGCCCTGGGGATCCGCCACCGGTCCGAGGCCGATGTGGATGTGGGCGACGCGATCCTCCACACATTCGTCCTGGAGTTCGGAGCGGGGAGCGTCGACGGGTGGCTGCGGCGCTTGGTGGGCGCCGAACTCGGAGCCGACATTGACCACGACCAGGTGGGCGGCACAGTCCCCGAGGGCACCGTGACGATCATGTTCGCCGACATCGCGGACTCCACCGGGCTCACCGAGCGGGTCGGGGACGAGCGCTTCCGATCCCTGGCGCGCGTCCTGGACGGCTCTGTGCGAGACGTAATCGGTGAGACCGGAGGGGTGCCGATCGAGGGACGACTCCTCGGCGACGGTCTCATGGCCGTGTTTCCTTTGGCGCATCAGGCGGTCGAGTGCGCGGTGCGCACGAACGAAGCCGCCGCGGAGACGGGCCTCGGCCTGCACGTCGGCCTCCATGCTGGCGACGTGATCCGCGAGGACGGCAACGTGTTCGGAGGGGCGGTCAACATCGCGGCACGGGTCGCGGCCATGGCACCACCGGGAGAGGTCCTCGTGTCGGAGACGGTGCGGAGCCTCGCCCGGACGTCGACGACGGTCACGTTTGAAGGCCGTGGCCATCACGACCTGAAGGGTGTTGAGGACCGCTACCCGCTGTATGCGGTCACGGAAAGTCGATGACGGTCGCCATCCTTGGATGACGCGTCCCTGCGCCCAGGGCCTCATGACGTCCGAGAGGATCGTCAGGGGTGAGCGGGGCGCGGAGGCGCGCTTCCGCCGCCCTTCGACCAGGGGCTCAGCGTCGCCGCTCCTTGCTCTATGAGGTCGAGCACAGCGCTTGACCCAACGCCCCGTCGAACGAGGAGCTGGAGCACTTGGGTCGCATTTCTGGGTTCGCCGCCGAGAAGAGGCCGCGTTGAAGGTCGTATGACCCGGCGCGCCCTCTCCACAGCCCAGCCCTCGATGACCGGCCTCGACGCCATCCGAGGCAACGGCGCCTGGATCGAGACGTCCGACGGCCGCCGCTACCTCGACCTGGCCGCCGGGATCGCC
Source organism: Miltoncostaeaceae bacterium (assembly GCA_030598075.1). GTDB lineage: Bacteria > Actinomycetota > Thermoleophilia > Miltoncostaeales > Miltoncostaeaceae > JARFPS01. The sequence continues at coordinate 2,603 of JAUVQP010000072.1, forward strand.
ACCTGCAACCTGGGCCACAGCCACCCCGCGGTCATCGCGGCGGTGCTGCAGCAGATGGAGCAGGTGATCCACCTCGGCGGGGTGTGCGGACATGCCCCGATGTACGAGCTCGCGGATCGCCTGTCAGGGATCACGCCCCCCAGCATTGATCGGTTCCTGTTCTCGACCACGGGCTCCGAGGCCAACGAGGCGGCGATGCGCGTGGCGCGGGCAGCGACCGGCCGCCCCGGCGTCGTGTGCTTTCGCGGGAGCTTCCACGGACGCACCCAGGGGGCGCTGTCGGCCACCACGTCGCGCGCAGCGTTCCGCATGGGGCTCGTCTCTGGCGGCGCGCACGTGGCGCCATTCCCGCGTCCGGACGAGCTCGGGCTGCCGGAGGCGGAGGCCGCGGCCCACGCGCTGGCCGAGCTCGATCAGCTGCACCGCCACCAGCTCGCCCCCGAGGAGACGGCCTGCTACATCATCGAACCGGTCCAGGGCCAGGGGGGGTGCCACCCGGCGGGGGCGGACTTCCTGGCCGGGCTGCGCGAGCGCGCCGACCGGCACGGTGCGCTGCTCGTCTTCGACGAGATCCAGACCGGGATGGGCCGCACCGGCGATTGGTTCGCCGCCCAGGTGTACGAGGTCGACCCCGATGTCATCACCATGGCCAAAGCGGTCGGGGGCGGGTTCCCCCTCTCCTCGGTGGGTGCCCGCGCCGAGGTGATGGAAGCGATGAAGCCGGGCGACCACGGCTCGACGTTCGGCGGCAACCCCGTCTCATGCGCCGCCGCGCTGGCCGGCATCGACGCGATGGAGGCTGAGGACCTGCCGGCCCATGCCCGCCTGCTGGGCGCCCGCGCGCTGGAGCGCCTCGAGGCGCTCGCCGACAAGCACCCCGAGGTCAGCGCGCGCGGCCTGGGGCTGATGATCGGCATCGAGATCCTGAACCCCCGCGACCGCAGCGCTCGCCCGGACCTTGCCGCCCAGATCGAGCTGGGCGTCAGGGAGGAGGGGGTGCTCCTCATCCGCTCCGGCCCCGAGGGGAACGTCATCCGCTTCCTGCCGCCCCTGGTCATCACCGACGACGAACTCGAGATGGCGCTGGTCGCGCTGGAGCGGGCCATCGGCGCGACCTTGGAGCGGTCCGGCGAGGTCCGGCGGGCCCCTCCCTGAGCGGGTCCAGGTAGAGCGCTGGGTTTCGGGGGCCCCGAGCCCGGACTGCGCCCCCGGTGCCGTGCTGGAGTGAGGCAACTGTCGCCCGGGCGAGGGGCGGCGGCTAGGGTGGGCGGCAGCCGACGCTGGGAGGTGAACGTCCCCTTGGAGATGCCCGGCACTCGATACGCGCGCGCCGCCGACGGCGACAGCATCGCGTACAAGGTGATCGGCGACGGCCCGTTCGACCTGCTCTACGTCCCCGGCTTCATCTCCCACGTCGAGCTCTGGGGGGCAGAGCCGTCGATCGGGCGCTTCTACGAACGCCTCGCCTCGTTCTCGCGGCTGATCCTCTTCGACAAGCGGGGCACGGGGCTCTCGGACCCGATCCCGGGGCCGCAGCCGCTCGAGGAGCGCATGGAGGACGTGCGGGCGGTGATGAACGCGGCCGGCTCCGAGCGGGCGGCGCTCGTGGGGCTCTCGGAGGGAAGCGCGATGGCCGCCGTGTTCGCGGCGACCTATCCCCAGCGGACCCGCGCACTCGTGCTGATGGGCCCGATCCTGGGTGGAGCGATCGAGGAGCATCCAGCCGGCGAGGCCTGGTCCGACGCCTGTGGACGCTTCCAGACGGCCCTCGAGGGCTGGGGTGACGGCTCGACGCTGGGCCTCGTCGGGCCCACGATGAGCGCCACCGCGCGTCAGCTGGGCCTCCTGGAGCGGGCCGGCGCGAGCCCGCGTATGGCGCGGGAGCTCATCGTCCAGTGGATCGAGATCGACCTCCGCGAGGTCCTTGCCGCCATCTCGGTCCCCACGCTGGTCTTGAATCGGAGCGAGGAGATCTTCCCGCCCGAAGCGGCACGCGAGCTGGCCGCTCGCATCCCGGGTGCGCGCCACGTCGAGCTTCCCGGGGTCGACCACGTGCCTTGGGCCGGCGACAGCGAGTCCTACGTGGCCGAGATCGAGGAGTTCTTGACCGGTGTGCGCAAGCAACCTCGCCCGGATCGCGTGCTGGCCACGATCCTTGTCACCGACCTCGTCGCCTCCACCGAGCGCGCGGCGGCGTCGGGTGACGAGGCCTGGAGGGAGCTGATGGCGCGGCACGACTCGCTGGTGGCGGATCAGCTGCGCTGGTTCGGGGGTCATGAGGTCAAGCACACGGGCGATGGCATCCTGGCCACCTTCGACGGCCCAGCCCGTGCCATCCGTTGTGCGGCGGCCATTGCCGTGGCGGCGCGTGAGGAGCTGGACCTCGACGTGCGGGCCGGCCTCCATACGGGAGAGGTCGAGGTGGTCGGCGCGGACCTGCGGGGGCTGGCCGTTCATATCGCCGCCCGCATCTGCGCCGAGGGCGGTCCCGGCGAGGTCCTGGTGTCACGGACGACGAAGGAGCTCGTGATCGGCTCGGACGTGGCGCTTGCCCACCATGCCACCCGGACGCTCAGGGGCGTGCCGGGCGAGTGGTCGCTCTTCGCCGTCGTCGACGGTGACTCGCGACCCCAAGCCCTGGCTCCCACGCCGCGCGATCACGTACGGCTCGGTGACAGGGTCGGCCTGACGCTCGCTCGACGGGCGCCGCGTCTGTTCCGGACGATGATCCGCGCCGAACAGGCAGCCGCCCAGACCCTCACCGCGCGCCGCAGACGGGAGCGCTGAAGGGGCGCGCCGCCCCCGGCGCCCGGATCGACAGCAGCGCCTTAGCGCGTGGCGGAACCCGCCTTGAGCAGCTCCAGATAGAGCGCCTGGGTCTCGGGGCTCGGTTCGACGCCCCGGCTCTGGCGCAGCACGGACCGACAGGTGTGGAACTGGCGGAGCGCCAGCGCCCGGTCTCCGGCGGCCGAGTGGCAGCGCATGATCCCGCGGTGCCAGCTCTCGCGGTCCGGCTCGTCGTCGAGCAGAGCGTCGAAGTGGGCGAGCGCGTCGGATGGTCGGTCCTCCGCGAGTAGGGCCTCGGCAAGCGAGGCGCGCATCGCCGTAGACGCCGTCTCGCACTCGCCCCGTAGCTCGGCGGTCCACTCGGCGTAGGGCCACTCCGGGTACACCGAGCCGGCGGAGGCCTCGAGGGCAGCGCTCAACGAGCGCGCGCGGTCCGCCGGATCGCTCACCTCCGACGCCTTGCTGGCCGCCGCCAGCACCTCCTCGACGTCCCACGAGTCGCCCTCGCAGAGCTCGACTCGGTAGGCGCCGGGCTCGGACAGCAACACACTGGAGTCGCTCCCCTCCTCGGCGTCGGGCTCCAGGACCCGCCGCAGTTCGCTCACGGCCCGAGACACTGCATCGCGGCCGCGCTCGGCATCGAGTTCGCGCCAGAACCACCGAACGAGCTCATCGTGGCGCACGGGGCGCCGCGCGCAGAGCAGCGCGCCCAGAAGCTGACGGGCACGCTCGTCGCCGAACTCGCCGTTCGGAACGGGCTGGCCGTCGCGGAGCACCTGGAAGCCCCCCAAGCTCACGAAGCGGAGCGCCGGGCGTCCAGGCGCCGGGCGCCGGGCGCGGGCGGTGTCCGGCCCTCCCTCCGGATCAGACGCAGGGGGGCGAACCTCGGCCGGAGCCGCGCGCATCGCCTCCGACAGGACATCGCGGCTGAAGGCGAGGTCGTCGACCAGCCCGTCCAGACGGCCGGCGAGGTCACGGAGGTAGGGCTGGGTGGTCTCCGGCACGAGCGTGAAGCGCCGCGACGAGAGCTCCATGAGCAGGTCGCGGGTGCGCACCAGGACGTGGCGTACCAGCAGCACCGCGACCAGCAGCTCGGAGCCCGTGTCGGCGTCGGAAGCACCCTGGGCGGTGGCAAGCCGCAGCTCGTCGATGCGCTCGCCCAGCTCGCGCCCGGCGCTGTGGAGGTCGTCCACGAGGGCGCCGAACATCTCGAAGAGCAGGAAGCCGTGGGTCTTGGCGAAGTCGGCGAAGGAATCGCGATAGCGCTCACGGAGTCGATCGAAGTGGCCGGGGGCCCCCCGGTGCACCGACGCGACGACGCCCTCGCTGATCACGATGTGCCGCCGGTCGAGCGCCAGCGTGTTGCCGTCCAGGTGCCCCCCGGCCAGCGCGAGGTGCAGGTGGTCGGCATCGACCGTCCAACCGACCTCGCCGGCCGAGCGGTCGTCCTCGAGCACCCGCGGCAGGAGGTACCCGCGCTCGACGAGCCCCGCCGCGTCGGCGGGCTCCGAGAGTTCGAGGTCGACCCAGAGGAACCCCTTGCCGCTGCCCTGTGGCGGCGGCGCGCCTGGCCCGAGCACGTGCTCTGTCCCGTTGGTCAGGTCGAACCACACCGACGTCGCGGGTGGCTCGACCCCCCTCACCTCATCCACCGCAGCCGGCCTCCGTCACGCCGTCGTCCGGGTCGTCGACGCCCGCTGACCGAACCCTAGTCGCAGCCCTGAATTCCGCGCCAGCAACGACGCGCGGGCGGCCCCTGGCGAAGGGGCTTGGGGAGCGATCATGGCGCGGCCAACCAAGGTGAGGAGGCCTGCCCCCGTCTCTGCTCAACCGGAAGGAGTGGTGGTCCGGGGACCGCTACTACGCTTGGCGGTGAGGACTCAGACGGAGTTCAGATACCGGTGCACGTACATGACCGCCATCGCCCCCTCGCCCACTGCCGAGGCGACCCTCTTGACCGAACCGTGGCGAGTATCGCCCGCCACGAAGACTCCTGGGACGCTCGTCTCGAGCAGGTAGGGGGCACGCTCCTGGCGCGCGGGCGACGCTGTGGCTCCGCTTCCGACGGCGTCCGGCCCCGAGAGGATGAAGCCCTGCTCGTCGAGCGCAACCAGGCCTCCGAGCCAGCTCGTGTGGGG
>JAUVQP010000162.1 GCA_030598075.1 Miltoncostaeaceae bacterium
CGAGCGTCGTGCCGGCGTACACGACGGCCCCGGTGCAGACCACGGCCCGCGCTCCGACGGCGAGTGGAGCGAGGGGCTCGCGCTTGGCGGTCGACTTTCTCCCGAGCGCGGGCTGCTTGCCCAAGACCACGTTGTCCTGGACGACCACGCCATCGCCGATCGTTGTGCCGTCCTTGATGACGACGTTGGCGCCGATGACGACGTCCTCTCCGATGACCACGCCATCGCCGACGATCAGGTTCTCGGCGCTCATGTCGCCTGCGCCAGTGCCACGGGCGTCCCCTGATTGACGAGGCTCTTTCCCATCGCGTCGAGCACCTCGACGACCGCGGCTCCCGCGTGGCCGTCCGCGACCGGGCGCCGTCCCTCGGCGACGGAGCTCACGAACTCCTCGCAGACGATCCGCAGCGGCTCCGTGCCCGCGATCTTCGGGATGTGGATGTCGCCGGAGCGGACCTGGATGTACTCGCCATAGGTCTCGGTGCGGGGAACGGGCCCCTTGTCGTAGACCGTGACCTTGCGCTCGGTCTCCATGTCGTCGAAGACGACCATTTTCTCGGACCCGATGACGGTCATCCGCCGCATCTTATGCGGATCGAGCCACGACAGATGCAGGTGACCGATGACTCCGGAAGGAAAGCGGATTCGTCCGAACACCACGTCCTCGACATCCGGCTGCAGGTAGGACTCGCCGGTGGCCGAGACCTCGACCGGCCGCTCGCCCACGAGCCACAGCATGACCGAGATGTCGTGCGGGCCGAGGCTCCACAGCGCGTTCTCGTCGGGCCGGACGATGCCGAGGTTCAGGCGGTTGCCGTACAGGTAGAAGATCCTGCCGAGGCTCCCCGAGTCGATCAGCTGCTTCATGGCCTGGATGGCGGGGTGGTAGACGAGCAGATGATCCACCATGAGCACGCGCTGGCGCTCGTCCGCGAGGGCTGCCAGCGCGCGCGCGTCGGCGACCTCGAGGGCGAGGGGCTTCTCGACGAACGTGTGCTTGCGTGCGTCGAGCGCCATCCGGGCGAGGGCGGCGTGCGTTGGCACCGATGTGGCGATGACGATCGCGTCCAGCTCGTCGTCGGCGAGCAGATCCTCGTAGCGGGTGGTGAAGGTCGTGGCGGGGTACGAGGCGCGATGGCGGTCCAGCAGCGCCGTGGAAAGGTCGCAGCACCACGCGAGCTCGCACGAGGGGAGGCGGTCGAAGTTCCGCGCCAGGTTCGGGCCCCAGTAGTTCATTCCGACGACGCCCAGGCGCACGCTCATGACGAGGCCCTCCGGCCAGGCATCAGAGCCGCCAGACCGACGGGGCGTCGGGAACCACGTTGCGCAGGTCGACGACCAGAGAGGAGTTGGCGACGACGAGGTCCCAGTCGGTGTCGTCGTGGGCCGTCACCACGACCGTTACGTCCTGTTCGCTGAGCGTGGCGACATCCAGGGGCACGCTCTCGAGGCCGCGCGTCGGAAGCGAGGGCACGTGCGCATCGTGGTAGGTGATCTCGGCGCCGCCGCCGGCGAGAAGATCGATGATGCGCAGCGCCGGGCTTTCCCGGGTGTCGTTGACGTTCGCCTTGTACGCGACCCCGACGATGAGCACGCGACTGCCGTTCAGCGCCCTGCGCTCGCTGTTCAGCGCCCGCACGACCTTCTCGACGCAGAAGTTCGGCATCTGCGAGTTCACCTTCCCGGCGAGCTCGATGAACTCCGTGTGCAGGTCGAACTCGCGGGCCTTCCACGTGAGGTAGAACGGGTCGATCGGTATGCAGTGCCCCCCGAGACCCGGCCCCGGCCGGAAGGGCATGTAGCCGAACGGCTTGGTCGACGCCGCGTCGATGATCTCCCAGACGGCGATGCCCATGCGGTCGCAGAGCACGCAGAGCTCGTTGACGAGCGCGATGTTGACGCTGCGGAAGATGTTCTCGAGCAGCTTCGTCATCTCCGCGACCTCGGGGCTCGAGACCGTGACGATCGTCTCGCACGCCTCGCCGTAGAGCCTGGCCGCCCTCTCCGTGCACTCCGGCGTGAGCCCTCCGACCACCTTCGGGGTCGTCGCCGTGGTCCAGTCCTCGCGTCCGGGGTCGACCCGCTCCGGCGAGAACGCCAGATGGAAGTCGCGGCCGGCGCGGAGACCCGAGCGCTCCAGGCGCGGCGCGAGCTCCTCCCGGGTCGTCCCGGGATAGGTCGTGCTCTCGAGGACGACGAGTTGTCCGGGGCGGAGCCGCTGGGCCAGGCTCTCGGCGGCGCCGACGACGGCGCTCAGGTCCGGCTCGCGGTTCTCCGTGAGCGGCGTCGGAAGGCAGATGAGCACCGCCTCGACCCAGCGCACGCGATCCCACGACGTGGTGGCTTGGATCAGGCCTGCCTCGACGAGCGGCGCCAAGCGCTCCGACGGCACGTCCTCGATGTAGGAGTCGCCGGCGTTGACCGCGTTGACCTTGCTCTGAACGGTGTCGAGGCCGAGCACGGACACACCGGCCTCCGCGAACGTCATGGCGAGGGGCAGCCCGACGTAGCCAAGACCAACCACGGCGATGCGCGGACCGTCGTGGGTCATGCGGAGCCCCGGGGTCGTCGAGGTATGTGGGCCAGTTGATGCAACGGCGCGTTATCGTAATCGGCGAGACCGCGAACTGAAAGGACGGCGCGGGTGTCCAATGGAGGCCTAGCCGGCCTTCCGCGGCTCGTGCGGGCGTCCGGCGAGCTGCGCTGGCGAGGCGGATCCGCCTTCGGTGCGGGCGTTGCGGCCGGTCTTTTCTGGATCGCCACATGGCTCGTCGGAGAGGCGGTTGACCCGCTCTGGACCGGCATCGCCGCGGCGGCTGTGGGGCTCCCGACCTTCCTCGGCATGGCTCTCACCTCCCCCCGGCGCGTGGAGTTGGCGCTCCGGGACGCACGCCGACCGCCGGGCGCCTCCGTCTATGAGACCCCTTCGTCTGCCAGGGAACGCCGCACCCGGTTGGCGGCGATCGTCCTGACCGGTGTGGTGGTGCTCCTGGTCTTCGACCGCGTCACGGGCGGCGGGGGCGTCATGGCAGGGCTCGTGGCCGGACTGTTCATGGCCCTCGGCGTCTCGGACCTTCGGGACGGGGCTCGCTTCGGCCGGTCGGAGGCCG
>JAUVQP010000091.1 GCA_030598075.1 Miltoncostaeaceae bacterium
ACACAACCATGATCACCACAGACGCCTCATGAGCTCTCGTCCGCTCCTTCCCGGGGGGGCTGGCTCGTGCCGCGACTGCCCGGTTTCGTGCGAGCGCGTTGTGTATCCGTCAGGGTGTCTCGAGGCGGAGTGCGAGCGCCTGTACTCCCATCGGGAGGATGGCCGCACCTTCATCGGCTGCGTCGACCGCGTCTTCGCCGTCGAGATCGACCTCGACCAGTTCCGCGCTGCCGAGCGGACCCGGGCTGGCTTCGGCGCCCTTCGTGTGGCGCGTGAACCCCACGCCGTCTGTCGCTGCGAGATCGATCGCACGCTCCCGCACCGCCACGACGGCCCGTGCGTCAACCTCCAGTTTCTCCGCAGCGCGCCGGCCTGGTCGCCCGGAGCAGTGGAGCGCGCCATGGTCCGGTAAGCGCCGCACGGTCCTCCGCTCGCTGAGCGATCGCGCGCGGCGCGGGGCGATGGGGTCAGCGGTCGCCCCCGGTTCGCCGAAGCGCCTCTCCTGGCGCGAAGGGCGCGCGATCGTCCGGGGAGCGGCGCCGGGCGGCCGTGAGGGCGGCCGACGCCGACGCCGCGAACCCCGCTCCCCGCCTCCATGGACGCGGGTCGGTGACGGCGAGCGCCATGAGCGCCACGGCCTCGACGAGAGCTTTCGTGCGCGGGCCGCGACCCCGCGCCCGTCGAGGCCGACCCCTGCCGTCGCGGGGAGAGTCCGGGAGGGCGGCGAGCTCGTCGAGCGCGAGATGGCCGCACCAGCCGGCGGCGAAAGCCAGCCGCCGGGCCCCGGGGCTTCCCGAGAGGATCGCGCTCGGGGCCAGCGGGTTGTGCGCGAGGCGTGCGATGAAGGGGATGACCCCTCGGGCCGGAAGAGCGCCGCCGTCCAAGAGCTCGGCGCTGCGACCCTGCGAGGCGACCCCGACCGCCCAGAGGATCATGGGCGCGTCGGGGGCGATGGCGCCCGCGATCGCCCAGGGGGCGGCCCACGTCGGGGCGACACGCCAGGTCAGATATGCGTGCGTCGTACTCAGCACGGTTCCACGGTATCGGTCGGGCCGGCCTGTCCGTCCGTCGTACGCCATGATGGGTCCATGGTCCGGCTGGCACTCTTCGGCGGCGTCTACGGCAACCCGTGGGCCGTGCGGGCCCTGTTCGCCGATGCCGAGCGGCGTCGCTGCGACCGACTCGTCTGCCTGGGGGATCTCGGGGGCTTCGGGGCCCGACCCGACGAGGCGGCCCGGCTCGTGCGGGACGCCGGGCTTCCCGTGGTTGCGGGCAACTACGACCAGTCGATCGCCGAGGGCGCGGAGGACTGCGGCTGCGGCTACTCGGATCCGCGCGACAACCGCTACGCCGAGATCATGTATGCGTTCACGCGCGACGCGACATCGCCGGAGATCGCCCGATGGATGGCCACGCTGCCGGCGGAGCGTCGCGAGGAGATCGAGGGCGTGGACGTCCACATGGTCCACGGCTCGCCTCTGGCCGTGAACGACTTCCTCTGGGAGTCGCTCGACGACGATGCGTTGCGCGCGCGTCTCGCGCCCAGTGGCGCCGACGTCCTCGTCTGCGCGCACACCGGAATCCCTTGGATTCGTGTCATAGACGGTTCCCTCGTCGTCAACGTCGGCACCATCGGGCGCTCGGCGAACGACGGCCACCCCGGGGGCTGGTACGCGATCCTCCACGTCGAGGATGGAGAGGCCACCGCCGAGTTGGTCGCTGTCGACTTCGATCACGAAGCGCACGCGCAGGCGATACGCGAGGCGGGCCTCCCCGATGCCTTCGCGGCCACGGCCGCGACCGGCTGGTGGACCACCTGCCTCGAGGTGCTCCCGCCGCGCGAGCGCCCGCCCGGCCGCTATCACTGCTACCGCGAGTCGCTGGCGGCGATCCCGGAGTCTGCTCCCGCCGGATGGGCGTCCGCGGTCGATGAGTCACCCGGCGACCTCCCGGTGGTCTCGCTGTTCGGGAGCGGTGCCTTTCCCGCGCGGCTCTGGATCTACACGAACTTCCACTGCAACCTCGCCTGCGGATACTGCGCCGTCGCCAGCTCGCCGCGGGCCGCGCGGCGCTCGCTGGGCCTCGGCCGGGTTCGGGACGTCGTCGACGAGGCCGTCGCGGAGGGCTTTCGCGAGATCTACCTGACCGGCGGTGAGCCCTTCTTGGAGGAGGATCTCGTCGACATGGCCCTCTACGCGGCCCGAATGCTGCCGACCACGATCCTCACCAACGCGATGTTGTTTCGCGGGCGTCGGGCGGTGGGGCTCCGGCGCCTGGCCGGTGTTCCCAACCTGTCCCTCCAGGCGTCGCTCGACGGGGCGAGCGACGCCACCCACGACGCCCTGCGCGGCGCCGGCTCCTTCCGGCGAGCGGTCGATGGCATCCGGGCGGCGAGGGGGCTCGGCATCCGGGTGCTCGTGTCGACGACGGCGGCCGGCCAGAGCGCCGACGAGCTGGCCGATCTCCGCGCCCTGCTCGAGGACTGCGGGGTCGATGGGGTGGACCATGCGCTTCGCCCGCTCGTGGCTCGGGGCTTCTCGCACTCGGGCGCCCAGGTCTCGCTCGACCGGCTCATCCCCGAGCTCACCGTGACGGCGGACGGTCTTCACTGGCACCCGGTCGGGGCGGACGTCGAGACAAGCGCCGACCTGCTCGTGGCCGCCGATCCCGGCATGGCGCTCTCGGAGGGAAAGCGGCTCATCGTCGAGAGAGTGCTGAGCTTGCGCCAGGCGGACGGCAGTCTTCCCTCGGCGCTCGCGTGCGCCATCTGACCCGTGAAAGATCGCCTCGGCGAGAGAGGGTTCGCCGCCGATCGGCGGCGAACCCTGTCCGTCCGCGCGTGATGGTCGCGGGGGCGGGCGCCGCCGATCCTTCGCCGACGGTCAGCGTGGTCGTCCCGGTGCTCGAGGAGGAGGCCACCATCGCGCGCGCGCTCGATCGCCTCGCCGCGGATCCGCTCCTCGACGAGGTCATCGTGGTCGACGGCGGCTCCCGCGACAGGACGGTCGAGATCGCGCGGCGACATCCCCTCGCCCCGCGTGTTCTCGTGACGCGGCCGGGGCGTGCCGCCCAGATGAACGCCGGGGCCGAGGCCGCCCACGGCGAGCTCCTCGTCTTCCTCCATGCGGACACGGCCCTTCCGCCCGGCGCCGGCGCCGGGCTGCGGCGCGTCGCGAGGCGCCGCGACATCGTGGGCGGCAACTTCGCCCTGCGCTTCGACGGCCCGGGGCTCTTCCCGCGGGTGCTCGGCGCGACCTACGCGGTACAGCGCGTGCTGGGCGTCTTCTACGGAGACTCCGCCATCTTCGCGCGCCGGCCCTGGTTCCGCGCTCGCGGGGGCTTTCCGGAGATCGCGATCATGGAGGACTACGAGATGGCCCGCGCCCTGGTCACCAGCGGTCGCTCCGTGCTCCTGAGCGGACCGGCGCTCACGTCCTCGCGACGCTGGCGCAGGGATGGAGTTCCTCGCACGGTGGCGAGTTGGATCATCATCCGCTGGCTCTATATCGCCGGCGTCAGCCCCGACCGGCTGGCCCGGCTGTACCGGGCGGTGCGGTAGGGGCCGGCGCCCTGCCCTTCGATCGCACGCCGCGACCGGCCCCCATCGGCGGGCTCCCGCGAGCCGCGCGCGGCAGGGGCTATTCCACCGACGAGAAGAGTGTTACCGTCGATGCGTGGATGCTTCCGCTGCGGCGCGAACGCGTCGCATATTGGTGATAGCCAACGAGACCTGCGCCGGGGCGTCCGTCGTGCAGGAGGTCAAGTACCGGGCCGACGACGGCGCCGAGGTCATCGTCGTGGCACCGCAGCTTGCGGGTTCGCGCCTCGGGCACTGGATGGGCGCCCGCTCCGCAAAAGACCGTGCGGCGGCCGAGTCCCGGCTGGCCGATTCGGTCGCCGCGCTCGGCGACTCGGGGCTCAGCGCGCGGGGCCATCTCGGCGACAGCGATCCGCTGCAGGCGCTCGACGACGCCCTTCGGCTCTACGAGCCGGACGAGGTCATCATCTCGACTCACCCGCCGGCTCGCTCCAACTGGCTCGAACGCGATGTGGTGCGCCGCGCGCGCTCCCGGTATCGGGTTCCGATCACGCACGTCGTCGTGGACCTCGAGCACGAGTCCGTCGTGTCCGACGCGGAGGGCGCCCCCCAGAGCGCGTCGGCCGAGGCGTTGGTTCGCGTCTACCACGAGGCCACCTACGAGAGCGCGATCGCCATTCGGCGGTCCGGGTTCGCTGACGAGCGACGCGAGGCGGGCGCCGGCGTCCTCGTCAGCGAGCGCCCCGCTGAGGCGCGCGAGGCCGGCGACGACCCGGTGCTGTTCGCCGTCGACGTGCCCGCGTCGGGACTCGGCGGGCGCGAGGTCGATGTCGGCGGCGTGAGCGAGGGGCGCTTGTTCCTGCTTCCCGCGGATCTCCTGAACGCTCACGGCCCGCCGATAGCCGTGGGGGACTGGTCGGAGTAGCTTCGAGGCTCGGGGCTCTCGGGCGCTATGCCTCGTCGATGGTGACGCGGTAGATGTAAACCGGCTGGCTGGGCTGCTGCGAGGCCGGATCGCCAGGGTCCGCCGAGGGATCCGCCAGCGCCTCGATGGCTTGGGCCACGTCGAGCCCGGCGGCGACGCTGCCGAAGCGCGTGAACTGGTTCTGGAGGGCGCTGGCGTCGCCGGTGACGATGAAGAACTGCGAGCCGTTGGTGTCCGTTCCCGCGTTCGCCATCGCCACCGACCCCGGCGGATAGCCGTCGTCGGGAAGCTCGTCGGCGAACCGGTAGCCCGGCCCGCCGGTGCCGTCGCCCGCCGGGTCGCCGCCCTGGATGACGAATCCGGGAACCACGCGATGGAACGTGAGGCCGTCGTAGAATCCCTCGCGGGCCAGGAAGACGAAGTTGTTGGTGGCGACCGGGGCGAGGCGCGGGTCGAGCTCGATGCTGATCGTGCCGCACGAGGTCTCGATCGTGGCCGTGTAGCTCGCGGCCTCATCGATCGTCCGCTCCGGCGGCCGGTCGAAGGTTGGGCGGTCCGATGACCGCTCGGGCGGGGTGTCGACGCAGACCGGCGCACCCGTGTCGTCGCGGGTCACGACGGGGACGGCGGAGCCACTCGGCGTGGTGGCGCCGTCGGCCGAGTCTCCATCGTCGGCACACCCGGCCAGGACGATCGCGAGGGTCGCGACGAGGGAGGCGACAAGAAGCAAGACGCGACGGGGCCTCACGAGGGAGCACGATAGCCGACCGGTCGGCGCGGCCCGCGGGGGCATGGTGCCAAGGGGCACGGGATCCTCCGCGCCCCTTGGATGCCTCAGTGCGAGAGGCTCTCTCCGGCCGGGGCGGCTTCCGCCTCGAGCGCCCGCAGGCGGAAGAACGTCAGCACCGCGGCGACGGCCCAGAACGGCCCGATGATCCCGTTGACGATCAGGCTGGAGAGGAGGCCTCCCACGAAGTTGGGCAGCGGGGAGAGGATGATCCCGATGATGATCGTGGCCACGATGACGATGAGGAAGGTCAGCAGCAGGACGCCGAGCGTCTGCCAGAAGTTGCGCACCACGAGGCTCCAGCTACGGCCGAGCGCGTCGAAGACGCCCCGTTTCTCGAGGACGATGGACGGGAACACGACGAACCAGACCGTCGCCAGGGCGATTCCGGGGGCTATCAGGAGAACCAGCCCGATGGCCACCCCGATTCCGACGATGATTCCCGCCCCGATGAGAGGCAGGATGTACGGGCGTGCTGCCGCCACCGTCTCGCCGATGGAGAAATCGATCCGGCCGTCCTGGACGTCCTCGACCGCTTTGACGATGGACCCGACGAGGAGCGCCTGGCCCAGAAAGAGGACGATGACCCCCAGCAGGGCACCCACGGCGCCGAGCAGGGAGAGCAGCCCCACGCCCACCGCGACGAAGACGAAGATGGCGAGGCCGATGCTGACGAGGTGTTGCCAGTGCGCACCGTAGATCTTGACGGCGCTGCCGATGACCGCTGTTGGTTGCATGCCCATCAGCCTACCCGCGGGCGTCGGACGGCTTGCGCGCCGAGCACATGAGCCGATCGCCCGATCTCGTGGTCGTCGGAGGGGGCATCGTGGGGCTCGGGGTCGCCCTCGCGGCGGCCCGCGACGGGCGCGCCGTGCGCCTGCTGGACCGGGCGTCGCTCGGGGGCGTCGCGACGCCCGTGTCGGGGGCGATCGTGCGCACCCACTACGAGCACGCGCCGGACGCGCGCCTCGCTCTGGAGGGTCTTCGCACGTTCGAGCGCTTCGATGACGAGGTGGGGGGCGACGCGGGCTTTCGCGCGACGGGCTTCGTCCATGTCGCCGACGCGGCCGAGCGCGAGGACGGGCGGCTCGCCCGGCGCGTCGAGATGCTGCGGGGCGTGGGGGTCGACACGCGCCTGATCGACGCCGACGAGCTCGGCGAGCTGGCCGCGGGCATCGTGGTCGAGGGCGTCGCGGAGGCGGCGTGGGAGCCACGCTCGGGCTACGCCGATCCCGTCCGCACCGCCGAGGCGGTCGCGGTCGCGGCAGAGCGCGCGGGCGCCGTGCTCTCGCCCGGGGTGCCGGTGAGATCGATCGTCGTGCGCTCCGGACGCGTCCGGAGCGTCGTG
>JAUVQP010000164.1 GCA_030598075.1 Miltoncostaeaceae bacterium
GCGAGAGCATGACGCCGTACCGGTCGCGGACGTGTGCCAGCAGCCCGAGCGTGTCGATGCCCCCCGGGGTCCTGACCGCCGTCACGCAGCTCGTCGCTATCTCCTCGCTGCGGGCCCAGAGATCGAGGCCCATGGCCTTCACTCCCGCGCGGGTGGCGCTCGCCGCGCGGCGATGGGGGCCGATGCTCTCGTCGAGCCCGTACTCGAGGACGTCGTCACAGGCCGCCTCGACACCGCCGACCTCCGCCACCGAGGGCGTGTAGGGGAACGCCTCGCGGCCGCCCTCTATCCAGGCGTCCTTCCAGTCCAACAGCGACAGAAACGACCCGCGCGGCGCGGCCGGGTTCGCGCGGGTCGCCCGCCACGCGTCGTCGCTGACCGTCATCAGCGACATGCCGGGGGGCCCGGCCAGGCATTTCTGGGGTCCCGCGACGCAGATGTCGAGCCCCCACTCGTCGGGGCGAAGCTCCTCGCCGCCCAGCGACGAGACCACGTCGGCGATGACCAGGGCGTCATGGCGCTTTGCGATGGGCCCGATCTGGGCGGCGGCGTTGAGCGTGCCGGAGGGTGTTTCCGAGTGAACGAAGGCGACGAGCTCGATGCCGGGGTCGCGGGCGAGCGCCCGCTCGACCTCGGCGGGGTCGACCGCCTCGTCGTACGGGACCTGGATCTCGGTCAGCTCCGCTCCGAAGCGCTCGAGCCAGAGCCCGAACCACTTGCCGTAGACGCCCGAGGCAAGGTTCAGGGCCTTCGAGCCCGGCCTGACCAGCGCTCTCGCCGCGGCCTCGAGTCCGAGCACCGCCTCGCCCTGCATGAGCACGACATCGTGCTCGGTGCCGTAGAGCCGCCCCACCTTGCGCTCGGTCTCGACGAAGCGCTCGAGGAATACGGGGTCGTAGTCGTAGATCATCGGCGCTCCGAGAGCTGCGGTCACGCGGTGTGACGCCATTGTCGGTCCAGCGGTGAGCGTGTACTCGGGGGGGCGCATGTCGGTTCCTCCTTAGCGGCGCCGGAAGAGCGCCTTGAACTTTGACACGAGAGCCCGCCAGACGAGCGCGCCGGCCCTGATCTCGGCCCCCGTGGCCACCGCCTCGGCCGGGGCGGGAGAGGACGGGGACGAGCCGGCAGCCTCGGCCTCGGCGAGGCCTTCGGACGCCAAGCGGGACTCGATGCACCGAGCCATCTCGTCGATCATCTGGCGGGCGAGTTCGTCCACGAGGCCCTGACCCATCTGGGCGGCACGGCCGGTGAGGGTGATATCGGCGACCGCCGCCACCCGGGACCCCGGGCCATTGTCCGTCACGGTCATCTCGATGACCGCCTCGCCTCGCCCGCCGCCGCGCACCTCGCGAGCGGAACCCTCGAGCACCGCACGGCGCGTCGCGGGGTCCTCCTCCGTGATGCTGACCTCGCCCTCGTAGGTGAGACGCATGGGCCCGAGCCGGACCACGACGGTGACATCGCGGGGCCCACCGGCCCGCGGCTCCCCGAGCGTCGCCCCGGGAAGGCACGGGGCCACTCGGTCCAAGTCGACGAGGAAGGCGAACGACTGATCGGCTGGACGGCCGATCTCGAAGGCGCTCTCTATACGCATCGGGAGGCTCCTCCGCTCACCGCAGACCCCGGACGTAGGGGATGGCCAGCGCCGCCGGGAGGTAGGAGCGGCGGACGAACAGTATGAGAACGGCCATGACCACGAGGAACGGCAGCATGAAAACGAAGTCGGTGGAGACATTGAACCCGCCGATCTGAAGGGCGTCCGAGAGCGAGAGCGAGACGCCGAACACAAAAGCACCGATCAGCACCCACAGCGGGCGGCCGCGCGCCAGCATGGCGAGGACGATCGCGATGAAGCCGCGGCCCTGCGTGATGAACTCCTCGAAGAGCCCCGCCGCGATGATCGACAGGTAGGCGCCTCCGACTCCGGCCATGGCGCCCCCGAACAGCACGGCGATCGTTCGCGTGCGCACGACGCTGACTCCGGCGGCGTCCACCGCGAGGGGCTTGTCGCCGACGGCGCGTATGTTCAGGCCGAGGTGCGTGCGTCGAAGCGTCCATGCGGTCAAGACGACGACGCCGACCCCCACATAGACGACGAGGGGCTGGCTGAACAGGCTCCCGTCGGTGCTGTCGGCCCCGCCGACCACGGGCAGGTCGGACAGGAACGGAATCGACACGCGGTCGACGGCGCCGAGGGTCGGGCGGCCCTCGGCGAACTGCGCGTCGAAGATGAGGCTGGTCATGCCCTCGCCGGCGAGGACGATGGCGATGCCGATGACGATCTGGTCGAGCGTGAACCACACGCAGAAGACCACCATCAGGAGCGACACGATCGCACCGGCGGCCGCGCCGACGAGGATGCCGAGCCAGACGCTCCCACTTCCATGCGCGGCGACGAAGCCCGCCCAGGCGCCGACGAGCATCATGCCCTCGACGCCGATGTTGAGGACGCCCGCACGCTCGGCGACAAGCTCGCCCACCGCCGCGAACATCAGGGGAACGCCGGCCACGATGCCCCCTGCGACGAGCGCGGTCAGGAACTCGTTGGTGAGGAGATCCACGCGCCTACTCCGGTTCCTTGACGGCCCCGGTCGGCGGCGATCCTCCCGGCAGATAGCCCTGCCCGAGGGACCTCCGGCGCCCCAGCAACTCGGTGACGGCCATGAACACGAGGATCAGCCCGACGAGCAGCAGGGTGAACTCGTTGGAGAGGTCGGCCTGCTGCGTGGCGAAGTCCCCTCCGATCGACAGGACGGCGAGAAAGGCGACGAACGGCACCACCGCCAGCGCGTTCATGCGCGCCAGGAAGACGAGCGGCACGACGAGGAGCCCGAAGGCCGGATTCCAGTCGGCTCGGGCATAGCCCCAGATCCCCTCTATCTCGGCCGCCGCCGCCAGCCCGACCAGAAAGCCGCTGACCAGGAACGCCACGATGATGAGCAGGGCGACGTTGATGCCGACGTGGCGGGCGGCCCGCGCGTTCGCGCCGAGCACGTGGAGCCGAAGCCCGAAGGACGTACGGCTCATCACGTACCAGGTGGCCACGATCGCGAC
>JAUVQP010000053.1 GCA_030598075.1 Miltoncostaeaceae bacterium
CCGAGCCGTTCGACGCGCATCCCGCGGCGACGAGCGCCAGAGCGCCGGCCGTCGCCATGGCCGCCCTAGCTCGGGCTGGGGCGAGCAGCGGGGCTCCCTCGCCAGATGAAGGTGATGACCACGCCCACGAGGAAGCCGATAACGGCTCCGAGCAGCGTCGTTCGCGCGCGACGCGGCGCACTGCCGGACGAGGTGGGGTCCTCGGAGAGCACCACGATGGCCGGTTGCTCGATCTGCTCGGCCTTCGCGATGTTCAGCTCCTGGGAGCCCACGTCCGTCTGGGAGTCCGCAAGCTGCTCCACGCGGCCGAAGAGAATCGACTGAAGGAGCGGGCGCTGGTCCGGGGACGCCGCGCGGAGCTGACGCTCGGTGTCGGTAATCTGGGCCCGCAGCCGCGCGACGTCCCGGCGAGAGCGGCGCAGGCGATTCTCGAACGCTTGCAGCGTCTGGGTAAATGGCACCTCCGCCTGCGCGAGGATCGCCTGCGCGTAGGCGTTGGCCCCCTCGCGTGCGACCGCCTTGCTCTCGTCGACGAACGTGATCGTCACGAGCGTCGGCTGGTTCCCCGCCGCTCCGCCCGGAGCCCTCGGCGCCGTCAGCTTGACGCCGCTTCGAACACGTCCCGGCGCCACTCTGAGCTCCTCGGCGACCGACGTTACGAGGAGGTCGCTCTCGAGCACCCGCGGAGCGGTGGTCGGATTGGTGGCCGGGGTCGACACGGGAACGCCCGAGATGGTCGTTGCCTGGCCCAGGTAGACCTCGGCCGTCGCCGTGTGGCTCGTCGTTGTCGCGAACGTCAGGAGCATGGCGACGACGCCGGCCACAACGGTGGTCGCCAGGATGAGCCAGCGACCGCTCCACAGCACGCGGCCGTAGTCACGTAGGGTGATCTCGCGGTCCACGGGCCCGGTGATCCTACTGGACGCCCGAAAGAGGGACGAGGCGCGATGTCTCGCCGCCGCCGTCATTCATCGGACGCCTCCGTGGGCGTGGAGCGATGGGGAAGGTCGAAGCCGCCGGCCTCACCTCGATAGGCGCCCCTTCGCCCCAGCACCACACCGACGGTCCGCGCGAGGATGACGAGATCGCGAGTCATGGACCAGCCGTCGATGTACTCGATGTCGAACCCGATCCTTGAAGACCAGGGGATCGCGTTGCGCCCACGGACTTGCGCGAGCCCCGTCACTCCGGGGCGGGCCAGAAGGCGGCGGCGCTGACGGGCGTCGTAACGCTCGACCTGCGCCGCGACGGTGGGCCGAGGGCCGACAATGCTCATGTCGCCGCGGATGACGTTGACGAGCTGGGGGAGCTCGTCGAGCGACGTGGCCCGTAAGATGCGGCCGGCGCGGGTGATTCGCGAGTCCCCGGCTTGGACCCGCAGGCCAGCGCCCATCCCTTCGGCGCCGATCACCATCGTCCGGAACTTCAGGAGGGCGAAGGGCCGTCCTCCGTATCCGATCCGCGCTTGGCGAAAGATCGCCGGACCCGGTGTGTCGTGGCGCACCCAGAGCGCGATCGCGATCATGAGTGGCCCCAGGGCGAGCGCGAGCGGCATGGCGATGGCCAGGTCGACCGCTCGTTTCGCGCGTCCGCCAACAGGCTCGTCGGTCCGGAGGTCAGACACAGGACTCCACCGTGGCGACGAAGCGATCGGCGAGCGTGCGGCGGTCGTAGTGGCGTCGCGCATGCGTCGCTCCGCGCTCGCCCATCTCACGCGCCCCCCGGGGGTCGGCCGCAAGGGACGTGATCGCCTCGGCCAGCGCGGCACCATCCTCCGCCCGCACGGCGAGCCCGCACCCCGCTCTCTCGACGAGCCTGCTCAGCTCGCCGGTGGGCGCGCACACGATGAGCGGGCGCCCGGCGCCGAGGTAGTCGAAGGTCTTGTTCGGGAGGGCCCCGGCGAACAGCGGCACGTCTTGGTACGGCAGGAGGCATACGTCGGCGCGCGCCAACCAGCGCGGAACGTCACGCTTGGGAACCGCGTCCGCGAAGCGGACGTTGTCGAGGCCTCGCCTCGCCGCCTCCTCGACGAGGCCGGGCTTCTGGTCTCCCTCGCCCACCAAGACGATCCGCACCGCGCGTTCGTCGCTGAGCCGGTCGGCGGCATCCAGCAGCGTCCCCAAGGCGTTGTACGTTCCGTGGGCGCCGACGTACATCGCCACGAAGTCGCCGGGATCGGCCGGCACCTCCGGAGCGGCGGTGGCGCCTTCGGCCACGTCGAGGTCGAATCCGTTGGTGATCAGCGTAATCCGCGCGGGGTTGACGCCCGCCTCGATCACGCCGTCGCGAATGCCCTCGGTGAGCGCGATGATGCGATCTGCTCGACCGTAGGCGAAGCGCTCCAGCCGACGCGCGACCGTGAGTGCACGCCCCTCGCGCACCAGGCCCATCGCCAGCGCTGACTCCGGCCAGAGGTCTCGCACCTCCAGCACGAACCGGGCTCCGCGCAACCGGGCGATGGTTGCAGCGGCCGCGGCGGACGGCAGTGATGGGGAACTCGCCACGATGACGTCGGGGTGCCCGATGCGCGCGGCGGCGATCGCCGACCACCAGGCAAAGGATCCATAGTTCGCCACGCGTGAGCGAAAGTCGCTGCCGTACCCGGGTGTGGCGTACGTCCGCCAGACGACGAGCCCGTCTTCCTCCTCGCGCACGACGCGTCTGCCGCGATACCGCTCGGGCACCGTCCGCTCCTTGTGCTGGACGTAGGAGGTCACCACCTCGACCTCGTGCCCAGCTCGTGCCAGCGCGCGGGCGTGCTGCCAGTGCCGGACCCCGCCGGGCTGATCGGCGCGGACGAAGTACTGAGAGACGTAGACGACCCTGCTCACGGCACCAGGCGGCTGTAGAGATCGGTGAGCCGCGCGGCCTCCGCTTCGAAGGTCAGCCCGTCGCGCTCGATGACGCGCCGTCCTGCCGCGCCGAGCCGCCGAGCCTCCGCGGGATCCGACAGCAACCGATCGAGCGCTCGCGCGTGGGCTTCCGCATCGCCCGGCTCGACCAGCAGGCCGCATCCGGCACGCCGGACGACGGCCCCCATGGTCCCCAGGTCGCTGGCCACGACCGGACGCCCGGAGGCCATGGCTTCTATGAGCTTCGTCGGCACCGCGCGATCGTAGTTGCCGTGACGCTGCAGGGGGACCCATGCGACGCGGGCGGCGGCGAGAAGGCTCGCGACCTCCGAATGGTCGACGCGCCCCACCGCCGAAGCGCCGGGCGGAAGCTCGCCCGGCTCGCCCGGTCCGGCGAGCACGAGTCGGGCTCCCGGCGTCCTGAGCCGCGCGAACGCGTCTTTCATCAGAGGCAGCCCGCGCAACGGTCCGAGTCCGCCGACGTAGACGATGAGCGGCTCGTCGCCGGGGGGTTGCGGTGACGGGAAATCTGCGCCCCAGGGAGAGTTCGCGACGGTGGCGAGCTGCCGCGCTCCGCTCGCCGCGAAGCGAGCGGCCAGGTCCGGGTTGACGGCCACGACTCCATCGAGACGCGACGCGAGCACGCGCTCGCCCCGCTCGGCGATCTTTGAAACCGGTCCGCGGAGCGGTGCGGGTATCCAGCGTTTCGTGCGGCTCGTCGAGCCCAGGTACTCGTGGACGTCGTAGACCACCGCGGCGCCCGTCTTCCGGCGAAGCCAGAGGCCGACCGGGAGCAACTCCGGGTCGTGCAGATGGTAGACGTCGGCGTCAGAGGCCCGCGCGAGCCGTGCGAGCCGCCATCCGGCGACGACGCGCCGCGCTCGCGGGATGGGGTTGGGAGCCGCGACCGTCCGGGCGCTCGCGCCGGCCTCGGAGAGCGCCCGTGCCTCTTTGTGGAAGATGCGCACGTCCCGGGGTCGGTGAACGGTCGAGAGGTGAAGTGCGCGCAGGCCCGGCAGGGCCGCGCCCGAGGGCGCTCGCTCCGGGGAGATGGGCCCGATCGCAGCGCCGGATGCGCCGAGTTTCGCGACGAGATGCCGCCACGCCTCGTCGTAGGCGGGAGCGCGGTCGTCGGCCAAGAAGGTGTTATGCCACAGGAGTGCCGCCTCGCCGCCGACCCGTCGCACGACATCGAGTACCTCCCAGGCGCGCTCGACCGCGGCCTCTGCGCCCAAACCGAGGTGCCCGTGGAGGCTGGTGTCCATGACCGCGAGGGGTACAAGCCGGAGGCGCGCCGGACGTTCCTCCGCGATGATGTACGGGCGAAACGGGCGCGCGATGCCCGCAGCGAAGCCGGGCGCTTCGCTGAAGCCGAGGCTCGCGTCGTACTCCGCGCCGGCCCGTTCCAGCCACGCCACGGTCTCGTGGTAGCGAAACCGCAGGTAGTGGAAGCGAACGCCCCGAACCGGGCCGGTTTCCGCGCGGAGGCCCTCCAACTCCGCCGCGAGGGCGTCTGGGTCTTCCGACGAGGCGAAGGCCGCATGGAGGCCGACCTCTCCTCCCGCGGCTCGCACGGTGCGCGCCATGGCCGCTCGCTCGCGCTCGTAGGTACGTCGCGGCGTCCCGTCCAGGGGATGGGCGTTGCGCCCGATGAGGAAGACCGTCGCGGCTGTGCCGCGCGTCGCGGTCGTCGCGAGCAGATCGATGAGATTGTTCCAGGGGTCGGGTCCGATCAGCGCTCTGCCAAGCCCGCCTGGGCCCCGTCGTCGGGCGATGCCCGCGAGCCCCCGGAGCGTCCGCCGCCGCACCCGGTCGATGTCGTGGGTGAGCGGAACGGACCACGATGTGGGGGGGGCGATGCCGAGAGCCGCGCGCAGAGCGGCGAGGTAGCCCTCCACCACCGGATCGTCCAGCGCGAGGCCCTCGATGTTCGCGAACGCGCTCGCCGCGAGGGGGAGCCGTCCGAACCGATCGCGCGCGGGCTGGGCGTGCTCATCCCACCGCGCCAGAAGGTAGAAGGCGCTCGCGATCACGTCGCCCGGTATGGCCGCGTCGGGTTTCGTGGGCGGGAACAGCAGTGTGAGACCCCTCTCTCGGTAGACGGCCCGGCGCGTGGGGAACGCCTCCGTCCCCTCGAAGAACGCCTGCGCCTCGCGTTGCATGGGTATCCAGGCCCCGCCCGCAGGTCGCCTCTCCGAGTAGGTCAGATCCGCGTCGCCGCTCACCCGAGTCGCCTCCCGGCCGAGCGCGGTTGCGAGTTCCTCGAGGACCCACCACGCCCGGCGCGCGAAGGACGGCCGGGGCTCGATCATGGCGATGCGAAGCGGCTCAGCCACGACGTCGGAGGAAGCGAAGATAGGAGATCGCAGGACGCGGGTCCCGGATGTCGAGCACCCCGTCGACGAGGGGCGGACACAGCGAGTGTGCGAACTGGGACGCGCTCCACTCTCCGCGCCGCAGCTCGCGGGCGCTGCCGACGAGGTGTTTGGCGAGGAGCGTCCACCGGCGCCCGCTCCGATGGCCGGACACGGGTTGGGGAGGGATGCCGAGCGCGTCGCGCTGGCAGACATACGGCAGATTGACGCCGCACGCCGTCGCCAATCCGATCCACAGCCACGAGCGCGGGTTGACCTCGATCAGGTAGTCGCGCCCGTCGCGCGGATCTCGCTTGACCTCGACCTGTGAGATGCCATGAAATCCAAGCTCGTCCAGCAGTCGGTGTCCCCGGTCGGCGAGATCGGGGTCCCAGCGGGCCTCCGCGGATCTCGCCGTTCCGAAGTTCGCGGGCCATTGGCGGAGTTTGCGTCCCGTGAACGACGCGAGCGGCCGTCCGTCGACGTCGCGGTAGCTGCCGAGCGTCCACAGCCGCGAGTCGTCCCCCGGGATCACCTCGCAGATCTGTGGGTCGTAGGGGGCGGCGTCTCCGTAGTGCCGGAGCAGCTCCTCCCGGGTCCGCGCCTGGAAAACCTGAACGCGGAACCTGCGCCGGAAGTCCGGAGCGTCCCGGGGCTTCAGAATGACGGGAAACCGCAGTTGCTTGGCGGCATGTCGGACGTCGTCCTCGTTCGCGGGCTCCACCGTCTCCGGCACCGGAAACCCGATGTTGCGCGCCGCCGTGTGTTGCTTGCTCTTGTCGAGCACGTCGCGCATGACGGGCCACGGGCTCCAGGGCCGGCGAAAGAGCGCGTCGACCTCGGCCTCGCGCGGCCCGATGGCGGAGATCGCCTCATCGTGGGTGGCGAAGAGCACGGCGGCCTCCGGAAGATGTCGACCGTGCTCGATGAGGTCGTCGACGAAGCGGTCCGGCTCGGTGAGCGGATCTGCGGCACGCGCGCTCTGCGAATAGCGAGACCGGAGGCCCAGGGCTCCTGCGTCGTGGTCCACGGCGGTGACGGGCACCCCGGCGCGACCGAGACTGCGAACGATGCCGAGCGCATTGGGTCCCGAGGCTTGGAGGACGAACGCCGCGCTCACGCGGTGATCTCGTCGTAGAGCTCCGCGCTGCGCCGGGCGTTGGCGTCCCACGTGTAGATCTCGCGCCCGAGCTGCTGCGCTCGGCGGCCCATGCGTTCGGCCAGCGCCGAGTCGTCGAGGATCGTCGCCAGCGCCTCGGCGAGCGGCTCGGGCTCGCTCGGTGGCACGAGCAGTCCGGTCTCGCCGTGCCGGACGATCTCGGGTGTTCCGTCGACGGCGGTCGCGACCACCGGACGAGCGCAGTTCATCGCCTCGCAGATGACAGTGGGAAGCCCCTCGCTGAGCGATGGCAGCACGAAGAGGTCCCCGGCCGCCATCAACCAGGCCACGTCGTCGTGCCGAATCTTTCCGACGAAGCGAAGTCGATCCGCCACCCCCAGTCCTCTCGCCCGGTCTTCGAGCTCGTCGCGAAGCTCGCCGATGCCGGCGGCGACGACGAGCGGGGCGCCTTGTGGGCGCCGACCGAGGATCCCGAGCGCCTCGACGAGGGTGTCGACTCCCTTGCGCGGCACGAGCTTGCCCACGAAGCTGACGATCTTCTCGTCCTCCGGCAGGCCCAGGCGACGCCTCGCCTCGCCGGCGTCGCGGGTCCGAAAGACCTTCGTGTCAGCGCCGTTCGGAACGACCGCGATCGGTCTCCGAGGCGTGCCGAGCGCGGCCGCAGCATCACGGATCGACGCGCTGACTGCGGTGATCTGCTCGACGGCCTCGATCGCCTGCACGACCTGGGCGCGCTGGGCTCTGCCGCGCTGCGGTAGGTCGAGGACGTCCGCGCGGTGGGTGGTGGCGAGCACCGGAACGTCGATCTCGGCGCCGACCGCCGCCGCCGCCCATCCGTCGGGAACCAGCATGTGCGCGTGGATGATCTGAAAGGGCCACCGGTGGTGGATCCTCCTGGTGAGCCGTCGGATGGCCAGAAGCATCGCGTCGGCGTTGCGTACGCCGAGCCGGGCGCCCGGAAGCGCCAGCTTCGTCGGGTAGATGATCGGGATGGTGTCGATCGAGTCGAATCGCGGAACGGAGCGAGCGGCCCGATAGCGCGGCAGCAGCGGCGGCGCCCACCCGGTCGGGGACATGACGCGCACGTCGTGTCCCAGCCGAACCAGCGCGCGCACCTGCTCGTGTACGAAGATGCCGGCCGTCGGATTGACCGGGCTGGGGTACATGTGGCTGAGCATCAGGACCCTCATGCCGCTCCCTTTCGCGCGTAGGCGATCGCTCCCATCGCGAGGCCGAACGTCACCCACATCGGGGCGAATGCGATCGCGGTGGAGGGGCCGAGGCTGCCTGCGATCCAACCCAGCATCGCCAGCCCGGACGCCAGCGCGAGGTAGCGCGCGAAGGGCTCCGTCGCTCGTCGCGCCGCGACGAGCGCGCCCCGGAGGACGCTGACGTAGAAGGCGAGGTACAGAGCGAAGGCCACCAGCCCGCCCGTGACCAACACCTCGAGCCACCAGTTGTGAAGGTTGCCGACGCCGGGGAAGTTCGCCAGCGCCTGGACCTCGCTCTCGGCGTTTCCGGCGCCGACTCCCAGGCCGTCGGTCTCCTCGATGAGGGCAAAGCCCTCATCGAGGAGTGACGCCCGCACGCCCCCCGATCCCGACTGCGTCTCGATCTGGGCGAAGAGGACGTTGAAGTCGAACTTCGTCACGGTCGTCTCTGGAAGCGGAATGATGCCCCCGCCGAGTACCGATGGGACGACCAGGAGCACCGCGAGGGCGGCGACCGCGCCGCCCGCCACGAGGCGCCCTCGCCGCTCGCGGTCCGCTCCCACGATGACGAGCATGCCTGCGAGGACGAGGCCCACGGCGAGGAGTGCCGACTTGCTCCCCGTGGTCATCACCATCAGCAGGCACAGCGCTCCGCCCGCGTAGCCGATGGCCCGTATGCGGACGTCTCGGTAGACGATTGGGAGAACGGCGAAGAACGGGAGCGTCAAGGCGAGGTAGGTCGCGAAGTTGTTCTCGTTCCCGAACAGTGAGGTTGCGCCGAAGGCCCCGAGGCGACCGCTCGCCCGTGACGTGGGGAGCGTGAACCCGGTGGCGATCTCCGCGGCCGCCACCAAGCAGGCCAACGCGAACACGACGGCCAGCACGCCCAGCAGCCACAGCGCCCTCCTGCGCGAACGGCAGAGGACCGCGATCCCCACCGCCAGGCCCGCACCCATCGTCAGGAGCGCGGTCCAACGGAGTGCGGCGAGCGGACTTCCGGCCCAACCGATCGAGAGAAGCGACCACACGATCCAGACGCCGAGCAGCCCCGCGGCGCGCGTAACCCCGACGGGGAGGACCAGTCGGCCGTCCATCAGCAGGTAGCCGACGAGCCCGAGCCCGAGCAGCACGATCAGGATGCGGAAACCGAACAGCCAGGGGGCGGCCGGCGGGGCGAGGTTCGGCCCCACGATCGCCGCTCCGGCGGCAAGGGCCACGAGCACTCGACCAAGCGTCGGCACGGGCGTCGCGCGCAGGAGTGTGGCGACCAGTGCCGCGACGACGAGGGCAAGCCCGAGAGCCGGTTGCACGAGTGCGAGCACACCGGCAAGAACGGCCCCGGCCGCGAGCGCGATGAGCGGTGGTCTCGCCGCCGGGGCCGCGAGCGGCCGCGCGGTGGCTTGGCTCGGCATCGGCCGCGCAGGCTACCAGCGCGG